>NZ_JBSFNS010000026.1:0-93503 GCF_053587275.1 Amycolatopsis sp. NPDC003676 | reverse complement strand
CCGGCTCGGCCCGCTTACGCCGAAGGAGTTGGCCGAGTACGCCGGGCTCGCGCCCGCGTCCGTCACCGCGCTGGTCGACCGGCTCGAGCGCAAGGTGTGGTGCACCTACGCCGCGATCCGCACGGCCGCGTGGCTGGACCGGATCCGCGACCTGCCCGGTCAGGCGGCGACCGCCGGCTACCTGAGCAGCCGCCGCAACAGCGACGGCGGCTACGCCTGGAGCAAAGGGATGGCCTCCGACGCGTGGGCGACGTTCTACTGCACCCAGGGGATGGCCGAACTCGGCGCCGGACTCCCCCGGCCCGGCTCGACGCGGGACTGGCTGCGCCGCACCTGGTCCGGCGACGCGTACGCGATGCTGCCCGGGCAGGCCCCCGACGTATGGGCCACGCATTTCTCGGTGCGCAGCACGGTCGAACTGTGCCGGGACGACCCGCCGGACCGCGGCCGCCTGGTGAGCTGGCTGCGCGCGTTGCAGGCGCCGGACGGCGGCCTCGGCTGGTCGCCGGAACACGCCAGTACCACGGCTTCCGACGTCCGTGCCTGCTTCTACGGCGTGATGTCCTGGCGGGCGCTGCGCATCGCGGAACCGGAACTGGAGCTTCCCTGGGACGGCGCCGCGCTGGTGCGCTGGCTGCGGGATCAGCAGCGGGCCGACGGCGGTTTCCGGTTCGGGGAGTCCGCGGACGTCCCGTGCCTGTGGGCCACGTACCGGGCCACCGCCGCTCTCGAAGCGCTGGGTGCGGCCCCGGACGAGCGGCAGCGCTGCCTCGACTGGATTCTGGACCGGCGGCTGCCCGACGGCTCGTTCGTCCGGTGGGCCGGTTACGACGTCGCCGACGTCTGGGCGCAGTTCTGCGCGATCGGCTCGCTGCGGGCGCTGGGCGCGGACACCGGTGAGCACGCGGGTCCGGTGCTGCGCCGGCTGCACGCGTTGTCCTGTCCCTCGGGCGGTTTCACCTATCGCGAGCCCGAGCACGCCGGGGACGCGCTGAGCACCGCGGCCACCGCGCTGCTCTCGCCCGGCGACGACCCGCGGCAGCAGCAGTGGCGTGCCTGGCTGGCCGGATGCCGGCTGCCGAACGAGGGCGGCGTCATGTACATGCCCGCCCGCGGCAGCGAGGTGCGGTGCACGCTCTGGGCCCTCGCGGCGGGCTCGGCCGCCGCCGACCCCGCCGCGCCCCGGGAGATCGCGGGCTGGCTGCGCGATCTGCAGAACCCGGACGGCGGTTTCGGCTACTGGGAGGGCCGCGGATCGGATCTGGTCTCCACCGCTGCCGCCGTGGAAAGCCTGCGGCTGCTGGGAATCCCGGTCGCCGAAGCGCTGGATGCCTTGCGGCTGCAGGACTTCGTCGCGGGTTGCCGCGCCGAACAGGGCTACCGCAACGTTCCCGGGGCGGAACCCACTCTCCGCGCCGGGCTGCAGGCGGTGCGGATCTTGGCGGAACTGGGCCAGAGCGTGCCCGGCGAACTGGCCGGTCTGCTCGACCGGCACCGGGTGACCAGCGGCGGTTTCGCCAACACCGGTTCGCGCATGCCGGATCTGCTCAGCACTTACGAGGCGGTGGTGACCGCCGACCGGCAGCGGATCCCGGTGGATTCCCCGCGGCTGGCGGTGTTTCTCGACCGGCTCGGCCGCGCGGACGGCACCGCGTGGACACCGCTCGCGCCGGGCGGCGGCGGGGTGCTGGCCGACTGTCTCGGCACTCTGCTGCGCGACCGCGTCGCCGGGCTCCGGACCGCACTGCCCGCCCTCTCCTTGTCCTGAGGGAAAACCGTTCGTCCTGGGGAAATCATGCCCACTGTCACCATTCGCACCGCCGAATTGCCCACCGCCGAACGCCGCGCCATCGCCGTGCGGCTGACCCGCTGGTTCTCCGACCACGACAGCGACCGCAGGCATGTGGTCGTGCGGTTCGAAAAGACCGAAGAGGGCACGGTGTTCGTCGGCGGCATGCCGATCGAGGCTCTCCCGCACGACAGCGAAGGACTGCACCACGCGAGTGTCGTCTGCTGCGTGTCGGTCGGGCGGGATCACGTCTTTTACGAAGAGCTGGCCGCCGTGCTCGCCGACGCGCTCGGCATGACCGCCGGAACTCCGTTCCTCTACCTGGAATTCCGGCCCACGCCCAAGGAATCCGTGTACTTCGGCGTCCAGGGACGACTCCGTCGCGCGGACGCCACCGGAAAGGGAAACCGATGACCTCCTCCCCCGTGCCCACCCTCGACTCCCTCCGGACCCGCACCCGCTCCGTGCTGGCCGGTCTGTTCGGCCCGGAAATCGACGACCTGCCCGAGGACGCGCCGCTCCCGGAGACGCTCGGCGACCGCTACGACAGCCTCGGCGCGATGGAATGCGTCACCGCCGTGGAAAAGGAATTCGGCATCGAGGTCGACTTCGTCGAGCACGACGTCCGGTACACCTTCGCGCGGATGGACCGCATCGCCGAGTTCGTGCACTCCCAGCTGGAAGACCGGGCCGTGTTCGGAGGCACCCGGTGACCGCGCCGGAAATCGAGTTCCGCACGTCCGGGCACACCGGTTCGCCCGCGGTGTGGCTGCGCACGCCGGACCAGCTGCGGGCCGAGGCCGGACTGATCGCGGACGAACTCGTCGGCGACGTCGAGCAGATCGCGAGCTTCGCGCCGGTGGAGCACCTGTTCGGCAGGCTCTTCGCGCAGGTGCTGCCGGAGATCCGCGGCATTCCCGTGCACCACCTCACCCACGCGCCGGCGGGCTTGCCGCCCGAACTGGAGCAGAAGCGCACGCTGTTCGTCTGCCTGCCCTCCAGCTGGCTGGTGCTGCGGCACCTGCTCGGCCAGGTCAAAGCGCTGCCGTCGGCGGTCGCCCTGCACGGGACCGGGCCCACGGTGCAGGCCACCGGCGAGGTGCTGGCCGCGCTGTCCGGCACCGGTTTCCGGGCGTTCGAACTGTTCGGGTCCACCGAGACCGGCGGGGTCGCGCACCGGGAAATCGCGCCGCCGGGCAGCGAAACGGGACGCTGGCAGCTCCTGCCCGACGTCGAGTTCGCCGATCCGGACGAGGGCCCCGGCCAGTGGCTGCACATCCGCAGCCCCCGGCTGGCCCGGCGCGGCGACATGGCCGCCCGGCCCGAAACGTGGCGGCTGCCCGACGTGATCCGCCGCGAGGGCCGGTCCTTCGAGTTCCACGGGCGGGCCTCGGCCCTGATCAAGGTGAACGGCGAGCGGGTGAACCTGGAAGAGCTCTCGGCCGCGCTGCGGAACTCGGTCGACGGCCTGGACGTGGCCTGCCTGCCCGTGCGCGATCCGGTCCGCGCCGAGCACTACGAACTGTTCTACAGCCTCGACCGGGAACACTCGCGCCAGCAGATCTCCGCCCGGCTGCGGGCGGTGCTGCACGATTTCACCCCGCCGCGGGCGATGCACCGGGTGCGGCGCATTCCCCGGACCGCGACCGGGAAGATCGCGGTCACCGCCCTGTACGCGCTCGCGCAACAGGGACCCCGCGCGGCGCTGGAAGAGGCGATCTGATGGCCGCCTCGGCCCGTCCGCTCCCGTCCGATCCCGCCGCGGCGGTCAGCGGCTACGCCGAGGCCGCGGGAATCTCCTGGCCGGACGACCGCCCGGCGCTGCCGGATCTGCTCGGGCTTCCGCTCGCCGACCGGTGCCGCCTGCACGAGCTGGGCGAATGGGACGACCGGAAATGGGCGGAGCAGAATGAAACCTGGCACGCCGTCGCCGACGCCCGGTACCGGGCGGTCACCGCGCGGCGGGGCCCGGGGGCGGGCACGCCGCTGATCCGCGTCGGCGTGAAAGACACCGTCGACGTCGCCGGCCTGCCGACCTCGCTGGGCCTGCGCCATTACCGGCACCATCCGGCCGCGTCGGCCGAAGCGCTCTCCCGGCTCGCCGGGGTCGAGCGCCAGGTGATCGGCAAGGTCGTGAGCACCGAGCTGAACATCGGCGTCGGCTCCGGCTGCGTGAATCCCTATTTCCCGCACATCGACCCCGCGGGTTCGAGTACCGGCGCGGGCGTCGCCGTCGCCGCGAACCTCTGCGATCTCGCGCTGGGCACGGACGTCCTCGGGTCGGTGCGCTGGCCGGCCGGGCACTGCGGCACCGTCGGATTGCGGATGACCCACGATCCGGGGCTGCTGCGCGGCATCTTCCCGCTGTCCCCGCCGATGGACGCGGTCGGCTGGGTGGCGCGCACGGCCGAGGATCTCGCGTTTCTGTGGCAGCGCCTGGGTTTGCGTGCCCTGCTCGGACCGGCCGGGCAGCCGTTGCCTTCCCGTTGCCGCATCGGCGTGCCCGTCCACGTCCGGGAAGGCTCGTGCAGTCCCGAAATGCTGGAAACGCTCGACCTGGCCGCGTCCGCGCTGGCCGACGACGGCAACGAGATCGCCGACCTGAGGGTGGACGACCTCTGGCAGCACCGCGGCTCCGCCTGGCAGCTCTGCGCCCGGCAGGCATGGGACGGCTACCAGCTCTGGCGGCACTGGATCACCGTGCCGTTGCACGCGAGCACCGAACAAGCGCTGGAAGTCGGCGCCCGGGTCAGCGACAGCCAGTACGCGGAGATCCTCGACGCGATGTTCTCCTGCCGACAGGAGAACGCCGCTCGCTTCGGCGACCGCACGCACGCCTGGCTGCTTCCGCTGGATCCCTCTCCCCCGCCCGATCTGCGGACCAGCCGCCCGGTCGCCACCACCATTCCCGCCCCCGGCGAGCCCGGCTACGACCGGCGGATCGGCTACACCCCGATCGCCAGTTTCGCCGGACTGCCCGCCATCGCCGTGCCCGTCCGGCTCAGCCCGGTGAACCGCGCCCCGCTCGGGGTGCAGATCGTCGGGCCGCCCGGCGGCGAAGAACGCCTGATCGACCTGGCCCGGCAGATCCAGCTCCGGCTGGCGCCGTCCGACCTCCGTCCCGCGTGATCACCCCCTCACCAGGAGACCGCGATGATCCCCCGCGCAGTGCTGGAAATCGCCGCCGCCCATCAGCCCGCATGGCCCGCACCGGACGCGGTGGCCGCGGTGCGCAGCGAATTGCGCGCCAGGCCGCCGCTCGTCGACGCGCAGTCCTGTCACGCGCTGGCCGGCGAACTCGAATTCGTCGCCCGCGGGGAGGCCGTGGTGATCCAGGCGGGCGACTGTGCCGAACTGTTCGCCGATTCGGCGCGGCACCGGATCCAGGCCAAGGCTTCCCAGCTGCACCACCTTTGCGAAACCGCCGAAACCGCCGGAGTCCCGACGGTGCGGATCGGCCGGTTCGCCGGGCAGTTCGCCAAACCTCGTTCCTGTGCGACGGAAACCCTGGCGGACGGCGAGGAAATCCCGGTCTACCGCGGGGACGCGGTGAACGGCCTGAGCCCGACCGCCGAGGCAAGGCGGCCTGATCCGGCTCGCATGCTGACCGCCTACGACGTCGCGGCGCGCGGCCTGGACGCTCTTTTCATGCGGCAGCTGCTGCTTTCCGAGGGCAGCAGCGGAATCAGCTCGATGCTGGCGCCGACCTACATCAGCCACGAAGCGCTGTTGCTGGACTTCGAGCAGGCGCTGCTCCGCCACGACCCGGCCCGCGGCGGCAGCTACGCTTCCTCGGCGCACCTGGTGTGGATCGGCGAGCGCACCCGGCAGCTGGATCACGCGCATCTCGCGTTCGCCGAGCAGATCACCAACCCGGTCGGGGTGAAGATCGGCCCGACCGCGACCGCGGACGAGCTGAACGCCGTCGTCGACCGCCTGGCCGCAGGACATCGGCCCGGCCGGCTGAGCCTCATCATCCGCATGGGCGCGGAGAAGATCGCCGGCCGGCTCCCCGCGCTGATGGCCTCGCTCGGCTCGCGGGCCGGGCACGTGACCTGGCTCTGCGATCCCATGCACGGCAACACCCGCAAGACCGGGAGCGGGCGGAAAACCCGCGTGGTGACGGAGATCCAGGCGGAGATCGGGCACTTCTGCCGGATCCTGCGCGAGCACCGGGTGCATCCGGGCGGACTCCACCTCGAGGTGAGCCCCGACCCGGTGACCGAATGCGTGGACACGCCCGCCGAGCTGACCGGCGCGCTCGCACTCGACCGGTACGAGTCCGCCTGCGATCCCCGGCTGAACCCGGTTCAGGCGCAGGAGGTCGTCCGGCATTTCACCCGGCTGCTGTGAGTCCTGGCGGCGGCCGGCCCTAAATCGCCGAGCCCACGTCGCCGACGTGCGAAATGCCGTGGTCGCCGCACCGCGTCTGCACTTCGCCGAGGAGGGTCCGCAGCAGTTCGGCGAGCTGGGCCCGCTGCTCGCCGCTGAGCCCGGAAACCAGTTCGAGTTCCCGCTCGAGCACCCGGTCGACGGTCTGTTCCACCAGCGCGTGCCCGGCCGGCGTCAGCGTCACGTACACGCTCCGCCCGGGCGGTTCGGTGTGCCGTTCGACCAGTCCTTCGCGTTCCGCCCGTGCCACCCGCTGCGAAATCGCCCCCGCGGTGACCAGGGTCAGCCTCGCCAGTTCGCGGGTCGTCAGCGAGTACGGCGGCGAACTGCGCCGCAGCACGCTGAGCAGGTCCAAAGTGGCCGAATCGACGCCCGAGTCGAGCAGCACCCGGCGGCGGTCCTCGCCGAACAGCTTCGCCAGCTGCCACAGCCGGGTCACGATGCCGATGGACTCGGTGGACGTGCCCGGCCGTTCGCGCTGCCAGGCGGCCTCGATCTCGTCGGCCGCGTCCGGCGCGGGGGCATTCCCGGACGCTGCGCTCATCCCGGACCTCCACCTCGGTTGTCGGCTACGCTGCGGGCAGCCTATCATTTAGGCCTAAACGTCAATCCAGGCCAGCGAACACGAAGGAAGGCTAGATGACTCGGACAATCCTGGTCACCGGCGGGGGCACCGGCATCGGCCGGGCGGTGGCGGCGAAGTTCGCCGCCGCGGACGCGGTCGTGCACATCACCGGGCGACGCGAAGAAGTGCTGGTCGCGACCGCCGCCGAACTGGGCCCGGCGGTGCGTCCGGTCGTCTGCGACAGCACCGACCCCGATCAGGTGACCGCCGCGCTGGCCGGGCTCGAAGGGCCGATCGACGTGCTGGTCAACAACGCCGGCGGCAACACCGACTTCGATCTGCCCGAGCAAGACGGGCTGGCCGGGGTGCTCGCGCGCTGGCGGGCCAATCTGGACGCGAACCTGATCAGCGCGGTGCTGACCACCGCCGCGGCCGAGCCCCGACTCGCGGAGGGCGGTTCGGTGATCCACATCGGGTCGATCGCCGCCGACCAGGGCTCCGGGTCCTACGGCGCGGCCAAGGCCGGGCTCGCGTCGTGGAACGTCGACCTGGCCCGCCGTCTCGGCGCGCGCTCGATCACCTCGAACGTGGTCGCGCCCGGCTACGTCCGTGAGACCGAGTTCTTCCGGGACAAGCTGCCCGCCGAGCGCGCCGAGCAACTGGTCGAGGCGACCAGCACCGGTCGCGCGGGGATTCCCGCCGACATCGCCGAAACGGTGCACTTCCTCGCTTCCGCCGGCGCCCGGCACATCACCGGGCAGACCTTCGGGGTCAACGGCGGCGCTCACCCGACCAGGTAGAAAGACACGAGAAGAAAATGGTTGCCTCCGCGGAAGCGCCTCCCTCCGCCGCGCCCGGTTTTCGCGACTGGGCCGGCATCGGGATCGTGCTGCTGGCCACGTTCATGGGCCAGATCGACATGTTCATCGTGAACGTGGCCAGCCCGCCCATCCAAGCCGACCTGGGAGCCAGTTTCGGCCAGATCCAGTTCGTCATCGACGGTTACGTGATCGCCTACGCCGCGGGCATGGTCACCGGCGGCAAACTCGGCGACCGGTTCGGCCGCAAGAAGGTCTTCCAGTACGGCGTGGCGTCCTTCACCGCGGCGTCGCTGCTGTGCGCGCTGTGCCCCACCGCGGAGCTGCTGATCGCGGCGCGGGTCGTGCAGGGCGCGGCTGCGGCCGTCCTGATGCCGCAGGTGCTGTCGATCATCCAGGGCACCTTCGCCCGGCAGGAAGACCGGCGGCGGGCGATCGGGGCCTACGGGTCGGTGATCGGGCTCGGCGTCGTGGCCGGGCTGATCGGCGGCGGCCTGCTCTTGGAGGCGGACGTCGCCGGCCTGCGCTGGCGGACGATCTTCCTGATCAACGTGCCGATCGGGCTGGTCATCCTGCTGATCGCGCCGTCGACGGTGCGGGAGAGCCGCAGCGCGGCCGCCGCACCGCTGGACATGGTGGGCACCGTGCTGACCGCGTCCGTGCTGCCCGCCCTGCTGATCCCGTTGTCGATCGGCCCGGAACAGGGCTGGCCGCTGTGGACCTGGCTCTGCTTCGCCGCCACCGCGCTGCTGACGGCGGTCCTGTTCCGGTTCGAGAACCGGCTCGCCGCGCGGGGCGGCGATCCCCTTCTGCCCGCCCGCCTCCTGCGCAGGCGCGGGTTCCCGGCCAGCATGGCCACGGTGACGGTGTTCTTCGCCGGCAACGCGGGCTATTTCCTGGTGCTGACTTACTATTTGCAGTCCGCGCTGAACCTGAACCCGATGAGCACCGGCGTGGTGTTCGTGCCGCTGGGCGCCGGGTTCGCGGTGGCGTCGGCGGCCGGCCGCAGGCTGGCCGAGCGCTACGGCACGCGGGTGCTGATCACCGGCGCGCTCCTGATGGCCTTGAGCTTCCTTCCGATGCCGTTCATCGTGCATGCCGAGACCGGCACTCAGGCGTTCGCGCTCGCGGCCACCATCGGCCTGTCCGGAATCGGGCAGGGCCTCGTGGTTTCGCCGTTGATCGGCATCGTCATGGCCCAGGTGCCCGCGGATCTGACCGGGGCGGGTTCGGGCGTGCTGAACACCGTCACCCAGGCCGCGATGGCGCTCGGGGTCGCGGGGATCGGCACGCTCTACCGCGCCGCGCTGGGCCGCAACCCGCAGGACACGGCGTCGGTCCCCGCAGGCGGCTTCGGCACCGCGTTCGTAATCACCTGCGGGGTTCTCGCGCTGCTCGCCCTGGCCACCGCGGCGCTGAGCTGGTTGCTCGGCCGCCCGGGAACCGCGAACGAGGCAGGAGTGACATCGTGACGGCAGACGGCGATCAGCCGGTCGAACTCGACGGCACCAAACTGGATCTCGACAGCGTCCGCAGGATCGCCGAGGGCCGGGCGCCGTGCGCGGTGACCCCGGCAGCGCTGGCCGCGGCCGAAAAGAACCGCGCGTCGTTCGAGAACCTGGTGCGCCGAGGCGTTCCGGTTTACGGCGTCACCACCGGGTACGGAGAACTGGTGCACCACCCCATCGGCGCCGGAGACGAGGTGGCGCTGCAGACGAATCTGATCCGCAGCCACAGCACCGGCGTCGGACCGCTCTTCGCCGAGGACGAGGTGCGGGCGATGCTCACCGCCCGGCTCAACGCACTCGCGAAGGGCTGTTCGGCCGTGCGCCCCGCGGTCCTCGAACGGCTCGCGGCGTACCTGAATCTGCGCATCACCCCGGCGGTGCCGGAAATCGGGTCGCTGGGAGCCAGCGGGGACCTCGCTCCGCTCGCGCATGTCGCCGGCACCCTGATCGGCGAAGGCTACGTCCTCGAGAACGGCGAGCGGACTCCGACCGGCCCGGTGCTGCGGCGGCACGGGATCGTGCCGCTGCAGCTGCGCGCCAAGGAAGGCCTCGCGCTGATCAACGGCACGTCGGCGATGACCGGGATCGGCGCACTGGTCGTCAGCCGCGCGCTCGACCAGGTACGGCAGGCGGAGATCATTTCCGCACTGGTCGTCGAAGTGCTGCGGAGCTCGACCGGGCCGTTCCTCGCCGAAGGCCACGAACGGGCGCGTCCGCACCCGGGCCAGATCGACACCGCCGCCAACCTGCGCACGTTGCTGAGCGGAACCGGGCTCGCCGTCGACCACGCTGAGCTGTCTCGCCAGGCTCGCAGCGGCGACGAAGAGGTCTACTTGCAGAAGGCTTACACCCTGCGCGCCGTGCCGCAGGTGCTCGGAGCCGTCCGCGACACGCTCCGGCACGCCGAGACCGCGTTGCGGACCGAACTCAACTCCGCCAACGACAATCCGCTCTTCTTCGGCGGGGACACCGAAGAAGCGATCTTCCACGGCGCGAATTTCCACGGCCAGCCCATCGCTTTCGCCATGGACTTCTGCACCATCGCGCTCACCCAGCTCAGCGTGTTCTCCGAGCGCAGGACGCACCGGCTGCTGAACCGGCACCTCAACGACGGCATGCCCGAATTCCTGATCGCACAGAGCCCCGGCCTGCACAGCGGGCTGGCCGGGGCGCAGTATCCCGCGAGCGCGCTGGTCGCCGAGAACCGGACGATCGCCCCGGCCAGCACGCAAAGCGTGCCTGCCAACGCGGACAACCAGGACGTAGTCAGCATGGGCTTGATCAGTGCCCGCAACGCCCGCCGGGTGCTGGCGAACAACAACTGGATCCTCGCCGTGGAACTGCTCGCCGCGGCCCAGGCCGTCGACGTGTCGGACCGGTATTCGCATCTCAGCCCGCTCGGCCGCGTGACCTACCACCACGTCCGGGCGATCGCCCCCGCCTTGCGCGAAGACAGATATCTGAGCGACGAGATCGAGGCACTGGCCGCGGCGATCGCCCGCGGCCACTTTCTCGACGCGATCGTTCACCACGGGGCCGCCCTGCGGTGACCCCGGCCGCATCGCCGGCCCCTCGACGCCATGGCCTCGAACCCCGTTGACAGCCAAGGGAGGCTCCCGTTGACGTTCGACGACGTCTTGCCCACCCGCGTCCTCGGAACCGACGGTCCCCTTGTGTCCGCGCTCGGACTCGGCTGCTTCGGCATGAGCCACGCCTACGGAAACGCCGACGAGGCCGAATCGATCGCCACCATCCATCGGGCGCTCGACCTCGGCTGCACCTTCTTCGACACCGCCGAATGCTATGGCCCCTTCCACAACGAGGAACTCCTCGGCACGGCGCTGCGCGGCAGACGCGACAAAGCCTTCATCTCGACCAAGTTCGGCTGGGAATACACCCCGGCCGGCGCCCGCGGCAAGCTGAACAGCCGGCCCGGCCACATCCGCCGCACCGTCGACGCGATGCTGACCCGCCTGCGCACCGACCGCATCGATCTGCTGTCGCAACATCGGGTCGACCTCGAGGTCCCCATCGAAGACGTGGCAGGCGCCGCGGCCGAACTGATCACCGGCGGCAAGATCCGGTACTTCGGCCTTTCCGAAGCCGCCCCCGCCACGATCCGGCGAGCGCACGCGGTCACCCCCGTCACCGCGCTGCAGACCGAGTACTCGCTATGGGAACGCCACGTCGAAGCCGAGATTCAACCCCTGTTGCGGGAACTGGGCATCAGCCTGGTCGCCTACTCCCCGCTGGGCCGCGGATTCCTGACCGGAACCGCCAAACCCGCCGAAGAGTACGCCAAGGGCGACCACCGCAGGACGGACCCGCGCTTCCGACGCGAGAATTTCGCCGCCAACACCGCCATCGTCTCGACGGTCGGCGCCGTCGCCGCCCGCGTCGACGCGACACCGGCGCAAGTATGCTTGGCCTGGCTGCTGGCCAAAGGGCAGGACATCGTGCCGATCCCGGGCACCAAGCACCCTCACAGCCTCGTCGAGAACCTTCAAGCCGCGTCCCTGCGCCTCAGCGCCGAAGACATCGCGCAGCTCGACAACGCGGTTCCGCCCGGGACGACGAAAGGCATGCGCTACCGGGAATCCGCCATGCATCTCAACGGCCGCTGACTGTCGCGGGGCCTGTTCCCCGGCGGTCCCTCTCTTGTGCAGTCCCGCCGGGGCGCTTCACCGCAGGTCGGCGATACACCCCGAATCCCCGGCACACGCGCAGTCCCGCCAACCGGTGTCGCGTGATCACGTCCGGGCTGTAGCGCGGGCCGCGAGGCTACTCGCTGCCGATGACGGTCAAGTCGTCCCAGTGCGAGATAACGGTTTTCCGCGCGCTTCGGAGCAGGCCGTCCAACAGTGTCAGGCTGCGCGAGTCGCGGGTCGGCTTGCCTTCTTCGGCTGCTTGTCGTGCCGCATCGTGCACGGAGCGCAGCAGGTGTGGTTGCACGATCACCACTTTGGTCTTGTTCAGGGTGGTCCGCGCCCGCAGTTCGGTGACGAACCCCGACAGTTCCGTGCGCCGGGTGCCGTCGAGCCAGGCCGCCGGGCGTGCGATCCGCGGGGTGGTGAAGCGTTCGACGAGCGCCCGGTTGTCGAGCAGGCGCAGGTTCTTCACCGCTTGCGCCACAACTTCCTGGTATGCCGTCACCGCGACGTGCCGGGTCGACGAGATGCTTTGTGCCCCCTTGACGTGAATGGCGGTCAGCGTGCCGTCGACCAGGTGCAGGAAGTCGGCGACCTCGCCCGCGCCATCGTCGCAGACGAGCCACCCGGTGGTGTAAGTCGTTGCGACCCAGGCGAACAACGAGTGGTCGTTGATCAGGCCGATCGCGTCATGGATGGCCTGGTCGCCGCGCACCGAGGGCTTTTCCTGGTTCACCCGGTGACTGCCGAAATCGGTGAAGTCCAAGTTGGCGAACGGCGGTGCGGTCTGGTTCTGCAGATTGATCTGGTGCTCGTCGAACGTGTGCCCCGACTCGTAGTAGATCCTCAACAATTCACCGTCGCCGACGGCGTCCCGGATCTGCCGTGCCACCGCTTCGTTCGAGGGCGTTCCGGCGAAGCGAACGTCCAGATCGAAGCAGCCTCCCCGGGCGACCGGTTTGATGGACAGCGAGCCGGCCTCGGCCCCCTCGCAACCGACGACCGCGGTGAACGCCGGGGACTGGGGGTGCCCGCGAACTTCGAGGAACGAGTTCCGCAACAGCTCCGCCCGTTCCGTCAGTTCACCGTCCGGGTCCGCCGCGTCGGGGAGTTCATCCGGTTCGGCGATGGTGACGTCGTACGCGCCGTACACGTTGGCCAGTTCGGTCTCCGGCACCGCCAGCTGCCAGAACTGATCCTCCGGCGGTTCGACCGCGAAAGACTTCTCGAACAGGGTGACGGTTTCAGTGGCGGCGGCGAGGAACGTCAGCAGATCGACCCGGAACTTCCAGTAGAGGTGCGACCTCGCCGGACTGACCGTCAGCCTGCCGCGCACTACGGCGGATTCGTCCAGGGGCAGGTAATCGATCACGGCCGCGCTCAACGCGAAGCTTCCGTCCTCATCGTCGAGTACCTCCTGGATCCGCAGACCGCCCAAGGTCTTGCTGTCGGCCTTGGTGACGCGACGGCGATGGACTCCGCGCAGCCACAAAGTCTTCCCGTCGCCCTGGAACGTTCTCCGCAGGATCGCGCTCGGCAGATACCGATAGAGCTTGTTGAACTTCTGCGACCACTTGCGCAACGCCTCGTCGCTCACCGGCGTGTGTATCACCACGAAAGCTCCACGGCGCACCACGACCGTCAACTGGTTGGCGACATCGAGCACCTGTTGGTGTTCTCCCGACCAACTCGGCACCGTGCGACGCTCACGAGCGGACGCATACAGGCCATCCATGCCCAGCTCCAACAGCGATCCGATGCCGTCGATCCGGTCGGACTCGGCGAGCACGACCTCGCCGAGGCAGCGAACCGATTGTGCCCGGCCCCGTGACTCCAGTGCGGTCCGGAGGAAATTGACGAGCGAGCGGAACGCCGCCTTCGGGTCCGCGTCCGGGTGGCAGTGCAGCACCGACACCGAGAACGTCGGTGCCAACTCGGCCAGCCCCTCCAGCCGGGGCACTTGTGAGTCCACAAGGGATTTGTCGATGTCCATCGCACTGCCGTCCTTTCAGCACCGTGATGGCGCATTCTGGAAGCATGTATTCGCTGCGTGTACCGAGTGTGGATCAGATGTGGACCACCGAAAAGGACACCGGCACATGGCCGCCCGCGTGCGGTGAAACTGCCGCCGGGGAGGAGCGGCGCAATAGCGGATTCGTCAGCGCGAACAGGCCGAGGCGGTCTCAAACCGGTGGCCGGACATGGGCTGCCCGGCCAGCTCGACGACTTCATCTCCGGCGCCATCACGGTGTCCCCCCTGACGCATGACCGAACGCCCCGGTCAGCTCACGTTCCAGACCCGTTCTTCGGCGAAGCCGGTGCTCCGCGGTGCGCTCCGATCCGCACACGAACAGTGGTGCCCGTAGACCTCGTTCCCCGCTTCATCACCGTCCCAGCGCGCGCCGTAGGAGCGGCCCGGTAAAAGCCGCTGGAATCGCTGATGTATTTCCCCCGCGCGGTCCACTCGTTGTTGGTGACCGCCGTGCGGACTGGTGACGTCGCGCAATGTCCACACCCGGCGCGGAATGCGATACCTGGCGAAACGCACGCGCAGATCGAACAGATCGCAGGGCTGTTCCAGTTCGCGCACCACGTACGACCGCAGCACCTGCGGTCGCGGAAGGCGGTACCTCATGGCGAAGGCATGCGTGTCGCCTTTCGCGAGCGGCTCGGGCGGCGTGAGGGACATGCGGCCCCGCGCCGTGCCGCCGGCGCGCAGGGTGCCTCCATAAAGCACGTCCACATCGAGCAGGCCTCGCAGTTCGAACGCCGGCGAGGTGAAGTCGAGTTCGTGCAGTCCGTCGTGGTCGGCGACGATGCGGTACTGCTCCAGCACCTCGTGCTGCGGCCGGTCCAGCGTCGCCACCACGTGCAGTTCCGCGGTGTGCCAGACCCCGTCCGGCTGGAGCGGGATGGTCACCACCAGTTCCGCGAGCTGGTCGATAGCCTCGTCGACCCGGCGGCGCACGGTACGCGCGTCGCGGTCGATCCGGGGTGCGGCCCAGCCGACGCGGTCCCGGTACAGCGGCATGCGCACGTCGGCGGTGAGCCCGAAGGCCGCCACGGTGGCCAGGCGCATGTCCTCCGGCAACTGCTCGGTCAAGCCGGTCAGCCGCGCCACGAGCTTCTCCCGGATAGCGACCGGACCGTCGTCCTCCGTGACGCCGCACTGCACGCGCAGCGTCGGGCCGATCCGTTCCCCGATCCTCGCGGCGTGCACTCCGCGGCCTTTGCGCAACGACTTGAGTTCCCGCACCAGTTCTTCATGGGTGTTCATCAACAAGCCTTCCCGCCGATCTTCGACGGCGGGCAGCTTGCGACGGGTTAGTGGACCAGAAGTGGACATGTCGTGGATCGGTCCGTGCTGCCCCGGAAAAGAAGGTGTCCGCGCCCGAGGGCATACAGGACGAAAACTGGCCATTTTCGGTGACACACGAACGGGCGCTTGCACGACCTAGTGAGGGACATCAAGCTCGCAAACAGGGAGGCGGAGTGGATTTTCGGATGCTGGGCCCCATGGAGGCGTGGCACGACGGCGCTCCGGCGCCCCTGGGCGACCAGCAGCAGCGCTTCGTGCTCGTCGTGCTCTTGTTGCACGCCAACAAACCGCTTTCCGCCGACCGGCTGACCGAGATCGTCTGGGGAGCCAACCCCGGGCGCCGGACACTGGTCCGCGGTTACATCAACAAGTTGCGCAAGGCCTTCGCACCGGCCGACGACGTCGCGATCGAGACCACCGCGACCGGCTACCTGCTGCGGGTTTCCCCGGAACAGATCGACCTCCACCGCTTCGACCAGTGGCGTGAGCAGGCCCGTCGGGAGCAGGATCCACGCCGCCAGATCGAGCTGCTCCGCTCCGCAGTCGACCTGTGGCGCGGGCGCTTCCTCGAGGACATCGACATCGACCGGGTGGGCGGCACGGACGTGATCTCGCCGGCCGACAGCTATTTCGACGCCGTCGGCGATCTCGCCGAACTGGAGCTGACCACCGGCGACCACCGATCGGCGCGCGACCGGCTGCGTCGCATCGTCGGCAAGGAACCGGATCGGCAGCGCCACGCCGAACTGCTGATGCGCGCGCTGCTCGCCAACGGTGATCGGGTGGAGGCGATCCGGGTGTTCCACAGCGCGCGCGACGCGCTCGCTGAGCTCGGTCTCGAACCGGAAGCGAGGCTCCGCAACATCGCCGCCCGGGCCGAACGCGGCGAGCCCGGCAGTTCCTTGCCGTCCCGGCCCGGTGGTTTCACCGGCCGGGAAACCGAACTCGACCTGATCGCCGCGGCGGCGGGCGCCGGCGAGAAAGCCGTATGGGTCAGCGGCGCACCAGGAGTGGGCAAGACCGGCTTGGCCGTGGAAGCCGCGCACCGGCTGCGGGAGCGATTCCCTGACGGGCAGTTGCTGTTACGGCTCAACGGGTTCACCCCGAACGTCACCGCGACGACTTTGGGCGACGCGCTCACCCAGCTCTTGCTCGAGCTGGGGGTGCCCGCCGAACAGATCCCCGCCTCGCCGGGGCGCAAGATCACGATGTACCAGAACGAGCTGTACGGCACCCGGACGTTGATCCTGCTGGACAACGCGAAATCCGCCGAGCAGGTCCGCGCCCTGCTCCCGGACGCCCCGGACTGCTTCGCGATCGTGACGAGCAGGCGGGTCGGCGAGCCGGACACCGGACAGCAGGTGCGGCTGGCCCCGCTGCCGCCCGAGGACGCCGCCGCGTTGTTCCGCACGCTGACCGGGCCCTTGCGGGTCACCGGCCGCGCCACCGAGGTGGCCGAAGTGGTCAAGCGATGCGGTCACCTGCCGATGCCGATCCGTGTCTCCGCCGCGTTGTTCCGCCGCCACGACCGCTGGCCGCTGGAACACCTGCTCCGGTTGCTGGCCGAAAACGGGCCCTGGCACGCCGACACCGGTGACGACGCGGGTGCCGCGGCCGTCCGGGTTTCCTATCAGCAGCTGGGCGAGCACCAGCAGGAGATGTTCCGCCTGCTCGGGCACGCACCGGGGCCGCACGTCACCGTCGCGGGCGCCGCTGCGCTGGTGGACAATCCCCTCACCCACGCCCGGCTGGTGCTCGACGAACTGCACGAGGTGTGCCTGGTCGAGGAGGTCACACCGGAGCGGTACCAGATGCTGGACCCGCTCAAGGAGTTCGCCGCGGCCGAGCCCGGCGAGCACACCGGCGCCGTGCTCCGGCTGCTCGACTTCTACCTGGTCACCCTGGCGGACGCGGCGGGGACGGCCTACCCGTTCGAGCGTGCTCGACTGCCCGCGGTGACCCGCACGTCGCCGGTGGCCCGGACCTTCGAGACCCCCGACGCCGCGACGGCGTGGATCACCGCCGAGCGGGACAACCTGGTCGCCGCCATCCGCTACGCAGCCGCGCACGACTTGCCCGAGCACGCCTGGCGGCTGGCGGTGCTCATCTGGCGCTATTTCCACACGACGAGCCAGTTCGACGACTGGGCCGAGACGATGGAACTGGCCCGGCGGCTGGTGACCTCGGACGAGGAGAACACGGCCGGTCAGGCACACGTGCTGCTCAGGCTGGCCACCGTGCACAACCGCCGCGGCGAGCTGGCCGCAGCCCTGGAACTGGCTCGGCGGGCGCTCGCCTGCTGGGTGCGGCTGGGCGATGCCAGGGGCGAGGCCACCGCGTTGTGCGCCATCGCCATCCCGACCATGGAACTCGGCAGGCACGCGGAGGCGATCACCCACTTCGAGGCCGCGCTGGAGAAGTACGAGGAAGCCGGTGATCTGCGCGGGCAGGCACACGCGCTGAGCAATCTGGGCTACCTCAACGAGCTGCACGGCAAGCTGGACGTCGCGCTGCGCCAGCACCGCGCCGCGGTGCCGATCCTGCGCGAAACCCAGCACATGCAGGGATTGGCGCACGTGCTGAACAACCTCGGCTCGGTCCGGCAGCGCCTCGGACTCCCCAGCGAGGCGCTGGTCGACCACCGGGAGGCGCACCATCTCGCCGCCGAAGCGGGTGACGCGTGCGTCATGGCCTACGCGCTGTCCAACATCGGCAACGTGCACCGGTCGGCGGGCCGGATCCTCGAAGCCGAGCGCTACCAGGCCAAGGCCGCCGGCATCGCCGCCGGGGTCTTCGACGCGGACCTCCGCACCCGGCTCTTCCGCGACCGCGCGGCGACCGCCCAGGCCAAGGGCGACCACGTCGAGGCATTGCGTCTCTACGAGGCCGCACTCGAACTGGCGGCCACCTCAGGGAACCAGGGGCATCGGGCTCACGCCGATCGGGGTGTCGCACAAAGCTTGCACCGGCTGGGCCGATGCAAGGACGCCGTCGCGAGCTGGGAGGCGGCCGAAAAGGAGTTCACCGCGCTGGAATTGCCCGAGGCCGGCGAGGTCCGGACTGAACGGGCGGAACTGACCTGCGCCTGTCGCGAGGGGCTGTGCTGAGCTTCAGACTCGCTGGTGCAGCACGCGCCTTAGTTCCGGATAGACCTCGCGGACCGAGGCGCGATCATGCCACCGGCCGAGGTTCCTGGCCAGTTCCCGCAAGTCGAGCCGAATCGTCGCCGAATCGACGTGGGCCGCGTCCTCCAGCGTTCCGGCCAGGGTTTGGCAGCTCTGGTCGACCTCGCCCGCCAGGGCGTAGGCCAGCGACCTGCGGACGCCGAACCGCGCCCGCGTGCGCCGCGAGTCCGCGGGCAGCCGAGTCAGCTCCCGGTCCAGAAGCTCGGCCGCTTCACCGGGCCTGCCGAGGTCGCACAGCGACCAGCCCCGGGCCAGCCCGATCGGGTCGGGAGCTGTGGAGCCGAGCACCGGGTACGCCGATGGGTCGGTGCTCGCCGCGTCGACCTGAAACCGTGCCCTGTCCAGCGCGCGTTCGTACTCGCTGCGATCGCCGGCCAGAGCGTGGCCCTGCGCCTCCCGCCGTGCGGCCAGCGCGAGGGTGCGCGAACCGGCCGGTCCCGCCTGCTGCGCTCGGCGCGCCAGCTCGATCGTGGCGATCGGATCGTGCCGGTAAAGCGCGATCCCGGCTTCCCGCACGAAGGCGTAGCTGACGATTTCGTGGTCCCCACCCGCGACGGCCAGTTCCGCGGCCTTCCTCGTCCAGGACAGCGCGCGCCGGTCGTCACCGGCTTCCTGCTGCATCCACCCGGTGTACTCGGCGATCCGCGCGGCCAGCAGCACCAGGTGCGACCTGGTCGGCTCCGGGTTCTCCCCTGCCAGCGCGCAGAGCGTCCGCACCTGCGCGGTCAGCGATTCCAGCACCACCACCGGACTGGTCTGCATGCCGAGCCGCCGCAGATGCTCGAAGGCTGTGCGGATCCCGATGACCACTCGTTCGTCTGGCACCGGCCGCGGTCCGCCCGCGAGCGTCACGCCGAGCGCGGTGCCGGCCAGCAGCACCTGGCGACGGTCGAGGGTCACCTCGCTCTCCCTCTCCGACCGCGCCGCCGCCAGCAGCGCGCCGCCCGCGCCGAGCTCCCCGTCGCAGAGCCGGGCCATCGAATCGTGCGGCGGTTTCAGCCCGTTTTCGATCTTGCTGAGATATCCCTTGCTGTAGTGGACGCGCTGGGCCAGCTGACCCATCGACAGGCCGGCGGCGATGCGGTATTCCCGCAGCAATTCCCCGAATTTTCCGGTCACCAGGGCCTCCCGCTCCGACTGGCTTCGAGTACAGCACCTGCCCTGGTCCCGCGCAATCACCCGGTCGCCCCCGAGGTGATCGCGGGCGACTGGGGACGCGCTTTCGCCGGCAATTCAGTCGTGCCAGGGGTTTCCGTCCGGACTCGGCGCGGAGGCGGTGGTCGGCGGTGCCGTGTTCGGTTCGTCCGAGGACAGGGCGATACCGCTGGCGGAACCGGCGACGGCCAGGCACAGCACGGCCGTGGCCGAAGCGATGACGGCAGCGAAAGCGGGCGCAAATTTGGCCATGACGAATCCTCCTGAGGAATTGGTGAATTGATTTCGGGCTTTTCCGGATCTGTTCCGGTGCCCATATCGAGGATTCATCAGAGCTTGGACGGCCGACAAGGAGGTGACCGTTTCCCCTTGCGGCGGTCAACGGGAAACGGGCGGGATCCACACCGCGTCCACTTCTGGTCGACAGCGGCGGTGAAATCTCCCCGGTGCTCGCCGGCGCGGTGCCGGCGACGGCCAGGAAGGTGGGTTATGAAGGAAAACGCGGTCTACGACGTCGCCGTTTCATTCACCGAGCAATCGCGGTCCGCGGTCGGGGAGGTGGTCGAGACGAGCCGGCAGCGCGGACTGACGGTCCTGCACGGGCCCGACCAGACCCAGGAGTGGTGGGGGCACAAAGACCGGGGAGACCTGCCGTCCGCGCCGGTGCGGTTCTTCCTGCCGTTCCTCTCCGCCGTGGACGATTTCGGCGCCGCGATGCTGCGCGCGGTCAAGAACGGGGACGAGCACGTGTTGCCGGTGCTCGTCGGTGATGTCACCGTCCCCGCCGAACTGCTGCACCCGCACGTGAGCTACCTGCGGTTCGACCTCGCGCGGCCCGACTTGCTCACCGACGCGCTGGCCGCCCGGGTCGAGGCCGCCGAATCGGCGGGAGCCGAGCAGGCATCGGTCGCCGAGGTGGTGACCAGCGCCCGGCGGCTCACCAGCTCGCCAGCTGTGCCCGCCACGTTCAGCCGGTACGCCGAACAGGAAGCCACCCTCCGATACCTGGGCGACCAGCTCACCGCGGCGATGCCGGGCCTGGAGCGCAGCGGGTTCGTCGGCACTGTGCACCGCGGCGACTCGCGCATCAGCGTCCGGGTCGAGCAGGGCGGTGACACCGTGTACGCGCTGGACATCCAACGCGGGGGTATCGGCGGGGACGAGACGGTGAACTTCGTCGTCGGCAGGCACCAGACCGACACCGGCAGCGTGTGCAGCAACGGCTGGGCCCGCCCGGTGTACAGCACCGAGACCGATGCCGCCGTGCTCGAACTGCACGACTTCTCGGTGCTCGGCCGCAGCACCGGCGAGCCCCGCGTCTACCGCCGGGAAGACCTGTTCGCCGCGCTGTGGCAGCGCATCAACACTGAGGTCGCGGCCGTGGTGCGCTGACTCCACGCGAAAAGCGCCCCTCACCTGAAACGGGTGAGGGGCGCTTTCGCCGTCGGTCACCGGCGCCCGCGGGCCCGGTCGAGCACTTCTTCGAGCCGCAGCGGACTCGGCGGGTGATGGCTCAGGCACAGCGGCACCCGCATCCGGCGGAAGGCGAAATTCTCGCCGGTGGCGTAGAACTGCCCGCGTTCCAGCCGCGAGATGTTGCCCACTGAACTGCCCTTCGCCCTGGCCATCTCGGTCGCGGCGGCCACCTGTGCCGGGCTGTTCAGCCTGCCGAAGAATTGCGTAGTGGCATTGCCGACCACTTGGTTGTGCACTCCCTTCGGTGCCTGGGTGGCCAGCACCAGGCCGAGCCCGTACTTGCGTGCCTGGGAAGCGAGCAGGATGGTGCTCTGAGTGCTGGCCGTCAACGCCGTCGAAGGCGCGACAGTCTGCGCTTCGTCCATCACGAACAGCCCGCCGAGCGGCCGGTCCACGGCCGGATGACGTTTGATCCAGGCGAACACCTCCCATTGGAGCTGGCTGACGAAGCCCTGCCGCTGCTCCTCCGACGGCAACCCGATGAAGCTGATCACCGAGATCCGGGCCCGCCTGCCCGCAGACGGCGTGAGCAGCATCCCAGGGTCGGTCGCTTCCCCCGGCCCGCCGAGGAGCGGGTCGTTGACCACCGCGGCCCGCAGGGTTTCCGCCAGATCGGCGGCCATCGCGGCACCGGTGCTGAGGTTGCTCACTCCCTCCGGCAATTCGGCGAGCAATTCGATGAACCGGTTGAGGTCCCGTTTCCCGGAACGGGCGTAGTGCGTCAGCGCCTCGCGCAGGACCGCCCGGCCGCGAACGGCGCCCTTGGTCTCGTTGGCGACCCTGGCGTGCGGCACCAGCCGAGCCACGGCGGCTTCGACCGAGGCCGCGAACTCGTCGGCGTCCTCGCGGACGTCGGCGAAGTCGGGCAACGGATGGAAGCTGAGCGGACGTCCGCCCGCCCGGCCTGGTGTCCACACCACGACCTCGGTGCTGGCCAGGTATTCCGCCGACTTGCCCGCGTCCCCGGGCAGCCAGTCGTCAGGCGGTTCGGGCCAAGCGTCGCCCAGGCGTGCCAAGTCGTTGTTGGGGTCCAGCACGATCGCCGACACCCCGCGCAGTGCGCACTCCTCGACGATCCGGCGCAGCAGCACGGTTTTCCCGCTGCCGGACCCCGCGAACACGATGACGTGCTTGCGCAGAGACTCCAGCCCGATGCGGATTTCTCCGTTGAGCCCGAGCACGAGTTCATCGCCGGCCGACGCGGACGGTTCCGCGGCCGGGGGTTCCGCCGGTTCGGCGGCCGGGGCCTTCGGCGTGGTGGGATTCGCCTCGGCGAGAGGCGGGATGGCAGGTCTCGCCGGGGCCGGTTCCGGCGGCGGCCGCGTTTCCTGGTGGCCGTTCCTGTTCTGGGCAGGCTGGGGCAGGACGTGGCGCAGCAGCGTGCTGCCGCTGGCAGGCTTGCGCGCCACCAGCCAGGTGATCAACCGGTGGGTCGGCTTGGCCAGCATTTCCCGCAGCGCGCTGAAGGTCCGCACGTCCTCGTCCGACATGTCGAAGCGCCGCACTCCCAGTCGCTCCAGCGCGGTGAATTCCTTGCGGGTGGTCGGCCCGGTCCAGCCGCGGTTGCCCCAGCGGATGAGCACGAGGTGCCGGTCTTTGGCCCCGGCCCGGATGCCCGCCGCGTCGCGGGCGTTGCGCATCCGGCGCAGCACCGTCGTGCCGTGGCCCCCGGAGATGACCCGGAAGGTCCACTGCTCCTGGACGTCGAGCGCGTCGTCGAGGAGCCGGCGCAGGCTGGCGTGCAGCCTTTTCTCGTCCGACAGCGACTCCGGCTGCCACTTCAGATCGTCGTTGCCGAACTCGGTGATCCACGCCTTCAACCCGGCCAACAGCAAAGGAGGAGCGATGTCGTTCTCGTTGTCCTTGCTTATGGCCAGTGCGCTGAGGTCGACCTCGCTGCGCAACCGGGCGAACTCCTCGTCGAGTTCGTCGAGGGAATGATCCGGCACCGCGGCAACGGGTACGGTCTGGACCACTTTCTCGTCGAAGGAACCCAGTTCCCGGATCTCGCCGTGCAGGCAGGCTTCGGCGTGGGCGTGGATCCGCTTGAGCAACTGCCGCGGCGTGTAACTCGTCCAGCTCTCGCCGAACGCGCTGGCGGCTACGGGCCAGGTCGAATGCGGTGCTGCGACGCCGTGCTTTTCGTAGATCACCCGAAGCCACTTCTCGATCAGCTTCTTGCCCAGCGCCGGATCCTGGATCGCCCCGAGGAAAGAGGTCTGGGTGAACCGGTCGCCCACCGTGTCGCTGGCCACGTTCTTCAACCGCATCCAGGTGTAGGGCAGACACGCCACGATAGTCAGTGTCCGCTGGGTGGATTCACGCAGCGCCATCAGGCCGTCGGAGATCAGCGCGATTTCCCGGATCGCCTCGGCGTCGGTCTCCTGGGTGTCGAGGGCGTCCTGCCCCTTGTTGACCACGGTGTCCAGCTGGTCGACCCCCACGACGCACGGTCCGGTCAATGCGAGGACGCGGGAGATGTCGCGTACGAGCACGCGGGTTGGCTTGGCGCGGTGCTGCATGCCCCAGGACCGTCGGTCCTCCTTGCTGCCTTCGTGGCCCTGCAGGTATTCCAGGCCGATGTCCGCGGCGTCGGAGCCGTAGAGCACCAGAGCCCGGATGGTGTCAGCGCATTCCACCGCGATGCGGCTGTCTGCCTTTCTGAGACCGTTGAGCAGTGCGCGCAGGTGATCGGGCTGCAATGCCGACTCGCCCACAATGGCTCTGCTGACCTCATCGGACACCGCCGCACCGGCGCACAACTGCCGAAGCAGCACGGTGAGCTGGCGCTCGCCCTCGTCGTTGGCCCGGTGCAGCTCGCTGCGCATCGCCTCGGCGACGTCATCCCAGAACGCGTCTCCGGTGGTGAGCTCGACCAGGAAGAAGTAGCCGCCCTCGCGCTGCACCATGCGGCGCACCGTGCCGAGCAGGTGGGTCTTGCCCACTCCCTTCTCCCCCTGCACGACCACGCCCACCGGGCTCGGGCCCGTGCTGGTCCTGGCGTCCTCGATGGCCGCCCTGATGTTGTGCTCGACCCTGGCGTGCAGGCCGTCGATGTGCGAGGGCGAAAGGTGCCAGACGTCGTCCGGGGTCTCGGCGGAGTTGATTCGCAGGACGGCCAGGACCTCGCGCAAGTCGTCGGTCATGATTCCTCGATCACGATGAGGTGCTTGTCCTCGCCGCCGACCCGGACGGCGGCGTCGTGGTCGGCATCGGTGAGCACCTTGCGGTTCGAGTCGGGGGCCAAGTGGACGGTGCCTGTCTTCGCCATCTTGACCAGCACGGCGTCCACCTCTTCCTTGTCCGCGCCGTTGAGCTTCGGCCGCAGCCGGGCCAGGCGGATCCAGTCGTGCACGCCCACCGACAGCTCGGCGTAGACGCCGCGGATGAGCGACTCCAGGTCCCCGGACCGCAGCGCCTGCGCCAGCAGGCCGCGCTGGCGCAGGAACGGCACCAGCCGGCGCAGCAGGTCGAGCTGCTGCCTAGCCTGCGGCCCCGAGCGGGACGGCAGTTCCGAGCGGACCAGGTCGGTCATGCACCAGTCGATCCCCTCGTCGGTGATGCGGTGCACGATCGGCCGGAGATTCGTCAAGCTTTCCAGCAGCCCGGCGGCGTTCAGCCGGTCGCGCTCGGCCGGACCGAGCCGGATCTTGTGGTCCTTGGCCAGTTCGGTGTTGAGCATGTCCCGGTTGGCCAGCACCAGCGCCAGCAGTGCGGCTCTGGCATTCGTGGAGTACTGCTCCGGCATTTCGCCGCCTTTCATTGGGTGAACGCGTTGATCCGTCGATCGATCCGGCTCAGCAGTGCCCTCGTCGCGTCGAGGAGCGCCTGGGGCGCGGGCACCCCGGGTCCGTCGCCGTGGGCTCTGCCGAGGAAGGCCAGGTCCGCCGACCGGTCGAGCAGCAGGGCCAGATCACCGCGGTCCAGCGCGGTGGCCATCCCGCGCACGGTGTCCTCGACCAGTGCGAAGCGTTCGGCGTAGGGCAGGGTTTCCGGCAGCGCGCGAAGCGCGTCCGCCGCGGTCCGCAGCGCCTCCTGGTCCGGCCCTGCCCCGGTGGCTGTGAGCAGGTGGTGCAGTTGTCTGGCCACCCGGACAGGCCGCACCTCCGGCGTGAATTCCAGGTGGTGCAGATTGCGCACGAAGCCCGGCAGTTCGTTGCGATCGATGCCGCGGGCGAGCAGGCAGAACAGTTGCCGATGCCTGCCCTCCGGCCCGAGCGTGTGCCGCAGGAACCGTTCGGACTCGGTGATCTGCCAGCGGCTCAGCGGCCCCTCGACCACCAGGCACAAATGCTGGGCCGAATCGGTGGCCTCGGCCAGGAATCCCGGGTCGCCGGACAAGGACCGGTCGGCGCGCACGCCGAGCAGGTGCAGTTCTTCGATCAGTTCCGCGGCGACCTTGGACTGCCGTGCGCTCGACACCAGCACGTCCAGGTCGAACTCACGGCACCGGTCCCTCGCTGCGGCCACGTAGGCGTCACGGTTGTCGGCCAGCACGTCGGTGCGGTCGAAGTCCTGTGCGATGACCGACGCGACCGTTTCCAGCGCGTAGGAGATCTGGTCCGCCTTGGGCACCTCCTCCTCCAGGACCGGCAACTGCTCGCCGAAGCTCCAGTAGGAGACGTAGGGCACCGTGAGGTGGCGCATCATCAGGTCCACCGGGACTGTCTGCGCCAGCCAGTTGCCGAACAGCGGCGCCACGGTCTCGGCGCATTTGCGCTGCCACTGCTCGGCGCGCTCGTACTCGACTCGATTGTCCAATCTGGACAGAATGGGGAGCACCGAGTGCCGGGGCCGGTCGTAGGGCAGGCGGTCACGGGCGCGGTCGGCCCGCTGGGCGACGTCCACCACGTCGTCGAGGTTCTGGTCGTTGGCAGTGAACACCACGACCAACCGGTCCGGCAGATGCGCGGTGCAGATGCCGGCGATGTCGGAGACACCGGTCCGGCTGTCGAGCAGTACGAAGTCGTAGGCCTCGGTCCACGCCGCCCGGCACCGCTCCAGGTACGCGGCGAACCCTCGCCGGTACAGCTCCTCCCAGTTCAGCGACTGCATCCGCTTCGAATAGGAGTCGTCCAGTTTGCCGGACACCACGCGTCCGGCGGCCAGCAGATCGAGCCGGCCGCCTTCGACGCCGACCCGGACGGCGTAGGACTCCAAGTCCCGCGGGGTCCCCGGCGATCCGCCGCTGTGCAGGAAGTCGTGCGCGAGGTCGACGATCCCGCGTTCCGGCTGCTCGACCAGCTTCGGTCCGAAGTAGTGGTGCAGCCCGGGCGCTTCGAGATCCCAGTCCACCGCGAGCACCCGGTACCCCCAGCGCGCCAGCAGCACGGCCACGTTCGCCAGCGTGAAACTGCGGCCCACCCCGCCCTTGTACGAATAGAAGGTGAGCACGGCGCCGGTCGTCATTCGAACCTCGGCAGCGGAGGAGTCGGCGGCAGCACTGGTTCCGGTACCTCGACGAGCGGCCAGTCCGGCCGCCACGGCGGCGCCTGGGCCACCAACTGCGCCAGGTCCCTGGCGAGCTCCTTGACCTTCTGGTGGAACTTGTTGTATTCAACACTCTGCTGATAGCACGGATCCGGGTAAGCGACGTCCTTGAAATCCCGCCAGGCTCGTACTTTTCCCTCTTCGGGGAAATTCTCCGAGTCCGCGTAGAGGATCGGGTAGATCAACCCCTGGGAAGAAGCACCCCGCCCCGCCAGTCCGAGCATCTCCTCCCTTGCCTGCATGCTGCGCATCTCGGCCATGCACCAGGACGACTGAAAGTAGGGCGGGGTGAGCAGCTGAACCATGATCTTGCTGCGCTGCAACGCGTCCCGCAGATTGGACGGCCAGTGCACCGCGCTGGGCATCTGCCGGTCCAGGTACACGTTCAGGCTGCCGTACTCGTCAGCGAGGCATTCACGCAGCCTTCCGTAGAAGTGGTTGAGCAGCCATTTCTGCACGCTGCCGTGACGGCTGTAGCTGATGAAAAGGTCGAACTCGTACTCGGACACGCCAACGATGATATGCGGCGGGCAACGGACGAAAATCGACAGATAATGGAAATTACCTGGACAACTGGCCAGTCAACTGGCCAGAAAGGGGACATGGGCCCGATCCGCCGTCGTAATTGGCTTGCACGAATACCTCGACAGAATCCGGCACACGCGAGCCGAAAGGTGGCTGACAGGTCGCGCGAACGACGACAGATCGCCGGGTAGTCCGACAGAGGCGCTGGCCGGTCTTCGCCGTTCCCGACGGCATCGGACCCGCCTGCTGCACGGCCACGACGGCATCTCGCTCACCCTCCGGTACGCGGACGCCATCCAGCGCTACGAAACCAATCGCCGACGCGGCCTTTCGACTGCCACACGAATCCGCTGAATCTCAGCGAGGAACCATCAGCAACCAGCTCAGGGTCGCCGGACACACTGGCCGGCCCCCGGACCGGAGCTGCCCACGTGCAGTTCCTCGACGGACCGGCCGCACCCCACAACCCGGGCCGTGTCAGCGAACAGCCTCCGCCATCCCCCCGCCATCGATCGCGGACGCGGCGAGCGCACGCATCCGGCGGAGCAGACGAGTCGACACCGGCCGGACCAGCGGATGAACGCCCCCGTTGGTAGCGGCGGCTTCCTGCCACTGAGCGGCACGCGCCTGGTACACCGCAGGATCAGCCAATTCCGTGCACTCAAGGGAATCGGTGTTCAGATCGACAGTGATCGTGTCACCGTCCTCAACGAGCGCGATCGGCCCACCGAGAGCGGCTTCCGGGCCGACGTGTCCGATGACCAGGCCGACCGACCCGCCGGAGAACCGGGCGTCCGTCATCAGCGCGATGGAGATGCCTTTCGTCCGGCACAGCGCGGTGATCCGCGAGGTCGGGTCGAGCATCTCGGGCATGCCGGGAGCGCCCCGCGGGCCTTCGTAGCGGATGACGACCATGTCCCGGTCCGCGAACTCGTCGGGCGTCTCGATGAGCGCCCGCAACAGTTCCTGCTCGCTGTCGAAGACGCGCGCCCGTCCCTCGAACCGGCCGTCGACGACGCCCGTCTCCACTCCGGCCAGTTTGATCACCGCGCCGCCGTCGGGGGCGAGGTTGCCGGAGAGCAGGCGCAGGCCGCCGGTGGGCTTGAATGGTTCGGCGGCGGAGAAGATCACGCGACCGTCCGGGGCGGGCGGGTCTAGCCGCTCGATCTGTTCGCCGAGGGTTTCGCCCGTGCAGGTCAGGGTGGAGCCGTCGAGCAGGCCGTGCCGGAGCAGTTCCGCCGCCACCGCTTGCAGGCCGCCGGCGGCGTCGATGTCCACCATGCTGTACTGCCCGAACGGCCGGGCGTTGACGAGCACCGGGACGGTCCGGGAGAGCCGGTTGAACTCCTCCTGGGTCATCACCTCGGACCAGAAGTCGATGCCGGCCGCGCGGGCGATCTCCGGGGCGTGCAGGACCACGTTCGTCGACCCGCCCAGCGCGATCGCGACGACGGCGGCGTTGCGGAACGCGAGCGGGGTGGCCAGATCGCGCGGCGTTATCGCGCGTTGCGTCATGATTTCCAGGCAGTCCACGATCTGCTCGGGGAACTCCTCGACCCGCCGCGGGTCCTCGGACGCCGGCGACACCATGTGCAGCGGCTCCAGCCCCAGCACGGCGATGAAGGACTGCATCGTGTTGTAGGTGAAGATCCCGCCGCAGCTGCCGTGCCCGGGACAGGCGTTGCGCGCCCACCGCTCGCGCTTGGCCGCGTCCGGGTCCCCGGCGACCTGGAAGCAGCTGACCAAATCGATCGTTTCCCCGGTCTCGGGATCCGTGCCCGGCCGGATCGAACCATCGGAAAGCACCACCGCGGGCACGTTGCGCTCCAGGATCGCGGCCGTGGCGCCGACCGGGGGCTTGTCGCACGCCACCACGGCGACGATTCCCCGCATCTCGCTGCCCTCGAAATGCAGCGACAGCCCGTCGTTCGTCGTCTCGCGGCCGATCAGCGAGTACCGCATCTGCGGGGTGCCGTTGCGCTGGCCGTCCGAGATCCCGCCCGAGTAGTTCGGGGCCAGCAGCCGGACGGGCAGGTCGCGCTCGCGGATCCGGCGCGCGAGGGCATCGTGGATCGCCGTGACCTTGTCCGTGACGCCGACGTAGCAGACGCTGTCCCCCAAGGTCCCGACGACGCCCCACGCGTCCCCGTGGATCTTGTCCACGTCCTGGCCCAGCGACCGGGCCGTGGCCACCGCCTGGCAGTCCTGGCCCGGACGCCACACATCCCGGCGGCTCGACTCGTCCATCAGCTCTCCCGTCTTCGACACGATCGTCCCCATCGTCGCAGATCCGGCCGGGAGCGCAGCTCGGGCGGGGTTCGCCGAAGCCCCCATGATCTCGGCGTCGCCCGGTGCGGCTCGGGGCAGCGACACTTCTCCCTGCGACCGTCGCTTCGGCGGCTGAGAGCGAGTTCGAAACGTATGCGCACCAACGGGCTGGCCGAACACCGGCGAGTTCGTGACGGCCGCGGACACTCGTCAAGGCGAGGCGACGGGGCTGAGCAAGCAGTGCCCGCGCGCCCCGTCACCTCTTTCCTCGCCAGATCACGAGGCCGCTGGGGGCCGGCTCTCGCGAAAAACGATCTGGCGATCCCGCGCCATGGTGGCGGCGCAGTGTCCGGCTTTCTTCCTTGTGTCACCGCGGCGTCACACGAGCTGCCCCCTCGACAGATCGTGCGACGCCGAACCCGGTGCCCGGACGAGCTGACGCCGCTGCCGCGGTCTTCCCGTCCAGTCTGGTGCCGCTGCGCGCCCAGTGGATCTTCCTGACCCGCTCGCCGTTCGGAAACACCGAGGTCACAGACCCGATCAGGTTTTCCGGTCCGGACAGCCGAACGTGCACAGCTGCCCCGGCAGTCCCCTAAACCCAGCCCCGGAAAAGATCACCTTGCGTTCTCGAGCCGCGGTGACCACTATGAATCTCCGCCCGGCAGCGGCAGCCGCATAAGCACGCACGACACCCTGACTGCAGTGGCGACATCGGCTTGGGGAGGGCGATGAGGTGGGCTTCGAGCCGCGTGGGTTATTCGCGGAGCGTTTCGCGTTGCTCTACGCCGAAGCGGGCGATCCTCCGCTGAAGCGGGTGACCGAATCAGTTCTGCGAGCGCGACGGGCCGACGAACGGGGTCGTCCCGTCAGGGTCGCGGCGCAGCGGGTCAGCGACTGGCGACGAGGACGGAACGTCCCTGCCCGCTTCGCCTCGCTGGCGGTCGTCCTGGAGATCCTGATCGGGCAGGCACGCCAGTTGCGTCCCGCCCCGGTCGTGCCCGACCTGTACAACCTGGCTGCCTGGCAAGAGTTGTGGAAGCAGGCACTCGACAGCCCGATTCCCGGCGCTTCCGCAGCTGGTGACATCCCTGAGCAGCCCGGATCCACTGACACCTGCCCTTACCGGGGCCTGGCGTCGTTCAAGCAAGAGGACGCCGGTTCCTTCTTCGGACGCCGTCGCAGCACCGACGCCCTGGTCGCCAGGTTGGCGGCCAAGACAGGCGCGGGCGTGGTCATGCTGATCGGGGCATCCGGAGCCGGGAAGTCGTCGCTGATCGCCGCCGGTCTGCTCCCGAGGCTGGAAGAACCCGGCAGCTGGACAACCGTCACGATGACGCCGCGCGACAATCCGATCCGCGAACTCGCCGCACGGGTGCCCGAACTTGAGAATGCCGTAAAGCTCTTGGCTGATCTGCGCAGTACGGAAGCCGACGACAATTCCACGGCACTGGGACAAGAGGAATCTGACGGCATCGAGGCCGATTTCCTGGCAGCGGTTGATGTCGCCATCGCGGAACACCTCGACCGCAAAGCGCGATCGACGACTCAGCTGGTGCTGATCGTGGACCAATTCGAGGAAACCTTCACCCTGTGCGCGGACGAGTTCCAGCGAAGCCTGTTCGTCCGCACTCTTCACGCCATCAGCAGCTCCGCTTCAGCCGCCAGCGGACGGCCTGCTGTCGTCTTGCTCGGGTTGCGGGCTGACTTCTTCGTCCATTGCCTCGAATACCCGGAACTCACGGCCGCCTCGCAGAGCGGCAACCTGCAGGTTCTCGGTCCGATGACCACCGGCGAGCTGCGCGAGGCCGTCACCGGCCCCGCGAAGTCGGTCGGCCTGCAACTGGAGCCGGGGCTCGTCGACTTGATCGTCCGCGATGTCGGCGCCGGTGCGGCACGCACGCACACCGGATCGGCGGAAAGCCTCCACGACGCCGGAGTTCTGCCTCTGCTGTCGCACGCGTTGCTGGCGACCTGGCAGCATCGCCAGCCCGGCCGGCTCACCGTGGAGGCATACCAGGCAGCCCGCGGAATCCGGGGTGCGGTGGCCGCGACCGCGGAACGGGTGTGGGGCGATCTGGACGAGCGAGGGCAAACCGCCGCGCGCGCGATTCTCCTGCGGCTGGTGCGGGTCAGCGAGGACATGCGGGACACGCGGAGGCGGTCGACCCGGCAGCAGCTGGTCGACCAGGCCGAGGATCCCGCGTCCGCCGAAAAGGCGCTGGAAATGCTGACCGCGGCCCGGCTGGTCACGCTCGACGAGCGATCGGTCGAAATCACGCACGAAGCCCTGCTGCAAGCCTGGCCGCGGCTGCGGAGCTGGCTCGATCAGGACCGGGCCGGCAACCTGCTGCGGCAACGGCTTGAAGAGGACTCGACAGCCTGGGACAGCCAGGAACGCGACGCGTCCTTGCTCTACCGAGGCGCGCGCCTGGAGGCGGCCGCGCAGTGGATGAAGGCAGCCCCGGCCGCTGACGTAACGAGCACAGCCCAGGAATTCCTCGCCGCATCCTCCCGGCACCGCCGCCGAAACAGCTGGGCCCGGCGCGCCGCCATGGCCGCCGTGGTCGTCTTCGCGCTCGTCGCGGCGTCAACGGCGGTGGTCGCCATCCGGCAACGGGACGAAGCCCAGTTCCAGCAGGTCGTCGCCGAAGCCGACCGGCTGCAGGCGTCGGACCCTTCGCTGGCGGCACAGCTCGATCTCGTCGCGCACCAGCTGCGTCCAGCCGATCAGAATGTGCTGACCCGGCTGCTCGCCACCCAACAGAGCCCGCTGGCCACACCGCTGACCGGCCACAACGGCGCGGTGTACTGGACCGGTTTCAGCCCCGACGGAAATGTCCTGGCCACCGCCAGCGCCGACCGCACGGTCCGGCTCTGGGACGTCCGCGACCGCGGCCGACCGCGTCAGCTCGGGGTTCCCTTGGCCGGCTTCGGAAGCTGGGTCGCTTCGGCCGTCTTCACCCCGGACGGCCGCACGCTGATCACCGCCGGCGACGACCACACGATCCGCCTGTGGGACGTCGCAGATCCCGCCCGCCCGCATCCGCTGGGATTTCCGACCGACAGCGGCGGCGGCACCGTTTACACCGCCACAGTCAGTCCGGACGGACGCACCCTGGCCGCCGCCGCCAGCGATCGCACGGTACGGCTGTGGAACATCTCCGACCGCGCGCACCCGGTCCCGCTCGGAAGCCCGCTCGCCGGCCACACCGGACTCGTGCGGACCGTCGCGTTCAGCCCGGACGGTCGCACCCTCGCTTCCGGCGGCAACGACCACACGATCCGGCTCTGGGACGTCACCGACCCCGCCCGGCCGGCGCCACGAGGACAGCCGCTCCTCGGCCATTCCGGCATCGTGCATTCGGTGGCTTTCAGCCCCGACGGCCGCACTCTGGCCAGCGGGAGCGAAGACAAGACCGGGCGCCTCTGGGACCTCTCCGCGCCCGGGGGTCCGGCCGTTCTCGGCAAGCCTCTCCTCGGACACGTCGGAGAGGTCTGGCAAGTCGCGTTCAGCCGGGACGGCCGCATGCTCGTCTCCGGAGGCGACAGCACCGCGCAGCTCTGGAACCTTTCCCGCCCGTCCGATGCGGTGCCGCTGGGCAAACCGCTGTCCGCCAGCAACGGCAACGTTTTCTCAGTCATGTTCAGCCCGGACGGACATACCCTCGCCGTCGGCAGCGGCGACGGCGCGGCGCGGCTGTGGTCGATACCCGACCGCATACTGCTGGGTCACGAATCACCCATCGCATCCTTGGCTTTCAGCCCGAACGGACGCCTCCTGGCCGCTGGTTCCGAAGACAACGCCGGGCAGCTCTGGGACGTCACCGACATAACGCATCCACATCCGCTGTGGCTCTCGAAGACGGGCCACAGCGGGGCCGTCAGCTCGATCGCCTTCAGTCCCGACAGCCGCATCCTCGCCACCAGCAACTACGACAGCACAATTCAACTCTGGAATGTCGCCGCTCCCCCGAGCCCCGCGCCGATCGGACCTGCTCTCCGGCTGAAAACAAAATACGGAAGCCCCGTTCTGTTCAGTCCGGACGGCCGTCTTCTGGTCACAGCCGACGACGATCGAAGCCTGCAACTCTGGGACATCCACGACCCGGCAGATCCGGTGCGCCTAGGCCGGCCGATTCCCGGCAGCACCCCGTCGAACGTGAACTCGGCGGCGTTCAGCCCCGACAGCCGCATCCTCGCGGTCGGCAACGACGACAGCACAGTGCAGCTCTGGAATGTCGCCGACCCCGCACATGCGGCACGTCTCGGACTGCCTCTTGCCGGGCACACGAAACCAGTGCTGTCCGTCGCGTTCAGCCCCGACGGTCGCATCCTCGCCACCGGCAGCGATGATCAAACACTCAGGCTGTGGAACATCGCTGATCCCGCGACCCCGCTGGGCCGGCCTCTCGTCGGGTACACCGAGGCCGTGAACTCCATCGCGTTCAGCCCCGACGGCAGGATGCTCGTAACCGGCAGCACCGATCGAAAATTGCACCTGTGGACCGTGTCGGCGGCGGACGCGACGCCCCTGGGCCAACCGATAGGCATCGATGCGGGCGTCGTCCACATAACACCCTTCTATCCGCACGGGAAAATCCTGGCAACCGGCGGAGAAGACGGCGCCGTCCGAATCTGGGATCTCGACGAGCAGCAGGCCATCCGGCGAATCTGCGCGTCGACCGGCAACGTCCTCACTCCCCGGCAATCGCAACTGCACATCCCGGAAATATCCTACCGCGCACCCTGTGAATAATTCTCTGGAACTTCACGACAAACAGATAAGGTCCAGCCATGCGCATCTTCAGCAGAATCGGCACTCTCGCCGCCGCGGCCACAGTTCTCACCGGGCTGACAGCCTTGCAAATGACCCTTGTCGTCGTCGGCAACATCACGGACTTCGATACGAATCGAGAATTCGTCCATCACGTCCTGGCAATGGACACGACATTTCAGTCACCGCACATGATGTGGCGTGCCATCACCAGCCCCGGTCTTGCCGACGCCGTTTACGTCGCCATCATCGCGTGGGAGCTGCTCACCGCGCTGGCACTCATCGCCGGTTTTGCCGCTTGGATACGGGCTCACGTCGCCGGTCGACCGCTGTCGACAGCGAAACAGCTGTCCAACCTTGGCTGGGTGCTGCAGCTGACGCTTTTCGGGGTCGGCTTCATCGCGATCGGCGGAGAATGGTTTCAAATGTGGCAATCCAGCAAGTGGAACGGCCTCCAGCCGGCCCTGCAAAACCTCATCATCGCCTCGTTCGGCCTCGTGCTCACCCACCTCGCCACGAGGGATTCGAGGCGCGCGGCGGGTGTACCGGACGAGAGCTGACCGGCTGCTCCTTCCGGGAGCACGGCGGCCCTTCCGAACGGAACGAACAGGACTCGATGTCGAGGACCCGGGCGAGAGCCGCGATGACCGAGGAGGCGCAGCCGGGCAGATTCCTGGCGGCCCATTCGGTCGCCAATGCGAGGAAATCGACGAGATCGTTTTCGACGGCGGCAAGCAAGCGCTGGAGTGCCGCGGCCGGGAGTTCGATCACGGGACTGTCGCTCCGCTCCGCGTCGACGGTCAACCGGACGACGTCGCCGCGACGTTCGGCGCACGGGGTGGGATCGTGCCCGAACCAAGCCTGGCCGCCGATCTCCAGGACGCGGTTCCACTCGCGCCAGTCCTCCAGGCCGCTGCAACAACCCGGCAGCAGCACCGCACCCGAGGCGGTGTCCGTCACCCGCAGGCCGCCGGACGCAAACAGGGTGTCGACCGTGAGCAGGCCGTGCAGGAACGACCCCAACTCGTCGGCAGGACGGGGCGGACGGCCGTCATCTCCCGGGTCGACGTCGTTGCAGCTGGCGATGCACATCAACACCGTCCCGACCTCACGGGCCGTGAGACTGCCACCGAGCGCGAGATAGCTGCCCGGTTCGAACTCCGCGACCGGCCAGAGGCCGAAGCCGTCCCGCGCGCGCACCTCGACAACCGGTTGCATCGTGATCACCTGCGCAGTGTCGCGCGAACCCGCTGTCCCCGCCTCCCATTTATCCGGTCCGCCGGCCTAACCTTCCAACCACGCGCTATTCCTGATCGTGCTGGCGAGCAGGGTGCCCTTGGTCAGCGCGAACAGCTGGCCGGTTGCGGCCCCACGCAGCGCCCAGATTCTCCGCGCCACGTTGGTGCGCTTGGCGAGCCGTCCGTCGGAAGTCAGGTGGAACAGCGTCCCGTCGGTGCTGGCGGCCAAGAAGCCGTCGGCCGTCGGGACGACATCGCCGACCAGTCGCTGTCCGACATTGACGCGCCACAGCGGGCGTCCCGCGGTGGGCTCCACAACGATGTAGCCACCGCGGAGTTCGGGCAGCCACAGCAATCCGCCCGCATGTTCCGGCGCCGCAGCCGCGAGGTCGGCATCGGCCCGGACAAACTCGCGGACCGTGTCGGACGACAGGACGATTTCAGCCAGTGCTCGGGGGCCGCAGCGCAGCAGGAAGCGGCCGGGCCCGGCCTCTGCGACAACGGATCCGGCGTCGTTGTCCGCGAGCGGCTGCGGCAGCCGCCATGCGGACAGGTCCCGGCCGTCGCGCCGATCGATCAACCGAACCCGGGTACCGGCCGGTTCGCCGATCAGGAAACCGTCGCCGGCGGCCACGGGCCGCACGGTGTGGATTCGACGCTCGGTTTCCCAGCGGAGCTGCCCCGTCGCGAGATCGAACGCGCGCAGCGGCGTGTATCCGCGCCAGCCGCCCACAAGCACCACGTTCGCTGAAACGACCAGGTGCCCCGGGACAGCGGGAACGTCGGCGGACCAGATCCGCTCTCCGGTCGCCAGGTCCAAACAGGACAGTCGAGGGTTGTCCTGCGGGATCGCCAGACAACGATCACCCACGATGACCACCGCACGCGGCCACGTGCCGACGGGAACATCCCACCGCACAGAACCGTCTGCCGGGTCGAGACTCACCAGCCTGGTGCTGCGCTCGTGCACGATGACCTGCCCGTTCGTCACCGCGAAGCCCGAGGCAACGCCACGCTGGTGCAGCGGCCGCTCCCACCCCACTTCGATCACCGCATCAGACCATCACGATCACCTGACCGGCGGCAACCGGAAAGCGAACGCTGAACAAGAAGGTGTCCCAGGCGCAGCGCGAACTCGCCCAGCCGCTGGTCGAACGGTACGACGAGGTGGGCACGTCCAAGTCGACGGCGGGCCCTACGACCGAAACGGCGACCTCCTCGTCGCCACCTCCAAACATGTGGCGACGGTTCAAGACCAAGCAGTGCTTCGCCTGTTCTGACGAACGCAGACGCAGCGTAGCGAGGGTTAAGCGTCTCTTTCGTCCTCCGGCACCGCAGGGCGAGCGGCGTGAACGCTTCGCTACCGAAATACGCACGTCAAAACTCGACGAAGCGAAGCCAAAACACAGCTGGCACTGCCATAAACCGGACTACTCGCCAAACGTCGGAGATCTTGCAGCCGAACGCCGACGGCACTGTCAACATCGGGGCAGCTTGGCACCCATCGGCAGCGGACGCGCACAGCTCCGATGATCATTCGCACGCGGCCCGCCCTGTTCGCCCACGGGAGAAACGGCGCTGCCCCGGCCGACGGACCGGGGCAGCGCGATCAAACAGCTTCCGGGCTCAGTTGAACGAGATCACCGCGGCCGCCTGCTCGTTGAACGAATCGTTGGTGACAGCGACTCCGCAGACCGAGACCGCACAGTCCACCAGGCCGTACGGACTGCCGTCGGCCTTCACCCCTTGGAAGGTCTTCGTTACGACCAGTTTGCCGGTCAGACCGCCGTTCGCGTCAGTGGTCACGTGCTGAGAAGTAGCCTGCGCGCACACGACTTCAGTGCCTGTCGGCGAACACTCGCCGACCCGCACCTGCTCGTTGCCAGTGAACCCGGAAGCCGTGTAAGAGACGGTGTCACCGCTGTTGAGACCGGTGGACGGTGTCGCCGTGACCGCCTGCGGGCCAGCCAGGGGGGCAGCCGAGGAAACCGACTGCCCAAGTGCGGTCAGCCCGAGCGAGAAAGCGCAAATCGAAGCCCCGAAAGCGATTCGACGACCAATTCGATTCATTTTCACTCCGTTTCATATCTGGATACGTCAACGCTCACAAAAGATTTTCATATTGCCAGAACGGCAGATTCCATCCTAGCCGCGAAATCAAAGGACGTCCATCCCGCGGAACCCGAACCCCGATTCACAAAGCAGCGCGACTCAATCATTCGACAGAAGCATTCGGGCACCATAATTGGCACTGACGTCCGAATGGAGGTGCCAGTACCAGTGACGAGCACTGTCTGAGCGGACCAGCCCACACGACGAAGCAGCGAACTCATCAGGTCATCCGGCTGTCCCGTCCGCGCTCTCTACAGCCAGCCGTTCCGCAACCTTCTGCCACATCTCCGCGCAGCCCTCCGCCAGCCCCAGCACCGTTTCCTTGCAGTGGTCGGGCACGTTGGCGATGATCCGCTCCCAATCCTGCTCGGTGACGGCATTGACGTCCAGCAAGCGCAGCAGCATCCGGCCCGCCCCGCTCAACCGCAGGGACGGGTCCCCGCGCAGGCCGCGAAGGACCAGCGCCCGCTCCTGGGCGAAGATTCTCCCGGCTGATCCGCCGCCGTCAGGACGCCGGTGGCCGCGGCCGGCCTGATCGGCGGTGCGGCGCAACCGTTGCGGCACCGGATCCGCACCGCGGCGAATCCTGGCCAGAACATCCCGGACCGTCCCTGGGGCGAGACCAGCAGAGCGGGCGATGTCACGCAGCGAAGCGTCCGGGTTCTCGGCGATGAGGCGAGCAGCCAACTCCCTGCCGCCCGCACTGTTGATCGGCCGCACGCGACCGTCAGCACCCACCCGGTTGTGCAACTGCGCGCCGCGCCCGGTTGCACGCTGGCGGAGCCCGCCGACAGTGTGCGGCGACAGTCCGGCAGCGGCGGCGATCACCCGATCCGACCAGCTCGGACAGGAAGCGATGATACGAGACGCCGCCGCCGTCCGGTCGGCCAAAGAAAGGGGCAAGCCATGGCTTATGTTCTCGCACACCCCGAGAACATAAGCCGCAGTGTCGTCTCCGTCGAAAAAAAGGACTTCGATCTCCTCCGCACCGCGCAGCACCTGAGCCCGCAGCCGGTGCATTCCGTCGATCACCCTCATCGTGCCCCGTTGCACGATAATAGGCGGCAACTCCGCACCCGATTCAGCGAGCGTTCGCACATGCTCATCGTTCTCGCCGTTTATCCTCGGCGAGTCAGCAGCCAGAAGTGCTTTTATCGGAACTCGAACCGGTGCCCGACGTCGAATTCCTTCCGCCATGGCCAGTACTTTTCTACGCTCTTTGCCAACCATACCAGTGTCATCAGAGACACTCGACGACTCGACCACAATCCCCCCGTGCATCAACGACAGCGTGGTACACACAACACGCGATTCGAACCATCAACTCATATCGACTACCCAATTCCTCCACATGAACACACCTCGCACGTCCGAATGGGCTAACAGGACAATCCGAGCGAATTTTTTACCGCCGAGTTCCGTATTCGACATGGTGATCCACACGAGCCACCCGGTCAAGCAGGTCGGAATCGCGGCGTCAAGAGCGCCTATCAAGTGCGGATTCAGCTGTTCGCCGGCGCGAAAGACCTCGGACTGCGGCGACAGCCGGGGCGAACACCGTTCCGGACCGCCCAGCTCCTGAAGCCGCTTGCAGTAAGCTGATCAAGTCATCCGGCTCCAGGACGATGGAGTCCGTGACGCGAGTCGCCATCGGTGAAGACCTGATGCCGCTGCAGGACGGGGCGATCCGAGTGCTCGATGCGCACGGGTGCGTCGTCGCTGCCGGCGACGGACCCCGCCTCAGCAACCGCCCTCGGCCGGTCTGCCACTCTGTGTCAATGGAAATCGAGCTGAGGGACGCTGTCGTCGCGTTGCGCGACGAACTCCTCGATGCGGCAGCGACGGCCTCGGACGAGCCGGTGGAGTTCGTCGTCGGGCCTGTCGAACTCGAGTTCGGAGTCGAATTGCGCCGGGACGCCAAAGGAAAGGCGGGTTTCAAAGCCTGGGTCGTATCCGCCGATGTCGAAGGCTCCGTCACGTCCGGCCGGACGCACAAGGTGAAGGTGACCCTCGCGCCTCGTCGGACGGGCGGCGGTGACTTGCTGGTCGCGGGCGAGCGAGTGCGCCCGGAGTGCCCGGGCGGAGTCCCGACGGACAGCGAGCGCTGAAAGGATCCGTGCCACTCCGTGGAATGGGAACGAGTAGTCGCGGTGACCGGGACGGCTCCCGGCTCCGGCTACGTGATCGCACCATCGCTCGTCTTGACCTCAGCGCATGTCGTGGACGCGGCGGGTGAGCGGGCGACCGTGTTCTTCCCCGGCCAGCGGGGAGTGTTCACCGGCGTGGTCGCGTGGCGTGGCACGCCGGGCGGCAGCGACGACGCGGCTTTGATCGAGGTCGACGACGCCGGGTGGGCGCCGCCGCTGTCCGGCGCCGTCGATTGGGGCCGCCTGGTCACGCATCGGCCAGGAGCTCAGTGCGAGTGCGGCGGCGTCCCGGATCTTGTCCAGCGTCCTGACCGGGCGATCGACGTTCTGCAACTCACCGGATTCATCAATCCGGGCGACCGAGCGGTCGGTGAGCGGTACGTCATCAATCTCGGCTCTCATCCGCCGGCCGGAAGGTCGCCGTGGGGCGGGATGTCCGGCGCGGCGATGATCTGCGAAGGGCTGGTGACGGGTGTCGTCGCCGCCGAGCCGGCGGATCGTGTGCACTCCGCCCTGGAGGCGGTGCCCGTGTTCGTGCTGTTGCGAGAGCCGGCCTTCGCCGAGATCGTCGCTCGTCACTCGGGTACCACATCGGTGACGTGCGACGCCGTCGAGCTGCGCGGCTTGGCCGATCCGCAGGCACGGTCGTCGGCAGGCGATTCGCTGATGTCCCCTGCCGGGCTGCTGGCGCCTCGCCGGGCAGTGGTTCCCTTCCACGGCCGAGAGGAGACGCTCGCGAAGCTGGATGCTTGGGCGAAGAGCGAGGGCCCTGGCGCGTGGCTGCTGCACGGACCTGGCGGCCAAGGCAAGACGAGGCTGGCCCACCAGTTCGGAGCCAGCCGAGTCCAGGACGGCTGGGCCGTGCTGTGGCTCGACAAGGACGCACCGATGCGGTCTCTGGACGTGCTGGCCGGCGTCAAACCGCCAACCCTGGTCGTCGTCGACTACGCCGAAGGCCGAAGCCAGCAGTTGGCGGCCCTGGCAGACGTGCTGGCGCGGCGTCGATCCTCGGCTCCGGTCAAGCTGCTGCTGATCGCCCGCGCCACCGGCGCTTGGTGGCGCGAGTTGCCGTCGGCGGGCGACGCCATACGGGACGTAGTCGACATCGCACAGGTTTCCGCACTGCCCGCCCTGGACGGCGACAGCGAAAGTTGCACACAGAGCTATCTTGAAGCGGTCACCGCGTTCGGCGCAGCCGCATCCCGCATCAGCGGATCTGACGCAACCGCCTGGAGCGCCGCCGCGGCCGCGATCAAAGAGCGCCCCTTTCGCGGGTTGAAGGCGGAGACCGTCCTGGGTGTGCACATGACCGCACTCGCCGACCTTCTGGACGCGATCGCGGAATCGGCGCGGCCCACGGCGGACGCTCAGCGAGGCCCCGAAGACCGCATGCTTGATCACGAACGCGGCTACTGGCGGATCGCCGCCCTAGCCTCGGGATTGTCCTCGTTCGCCACACCGGCGATGCTCGACGACATCGTCGCTGCCGCGACTGTCGTCGCACCGGACGGCAGAGACGAGCTCGACGACCTTCTGGCGCGAATTCCATCCGTAGCCGACCTTCCGCTGGGACAGCGTGAGACCGTTCGGTTGTGGCTGCTCGCTCTATACCCCATAGCCGACAACGGGAAGTTCGAAGGCCTGGGGCCTGACAGGTTGGCTGAGCGACTGGTTGGCCGGCTCCTTCTCGACCGCGACCGCCCGTGCGTGCTCGAAACACTCGCGGCTTCGGTGTCCGAAGAAGAAGCGCAGGCCATACTCACGGTGACCGCACGGGCCGCCGGACATGCCGCATTCGGCTCGATGGTTTCCGCGGCCGCGACCGCACTGTGCTTGCGCCACTCCAAATTCCTCTTAGCAGCTGTCGATACTGCTACGCAGGTCGAGGACCCGACGCCACTTATCGATGCTCTCACCGGATTCTCGGAAGACCTCGAGGCGGACAGTTCCACACTGGGTATCCTGGTCTTCGCTTTCCCTGAGCACAGCGAAGTGCTGGCGGATGCCGCTGTCGCTATCACTGCGGCGTCGGTGCGACGTTGCCGCGAACAGTCTCCCAAAAGCAGCGCTGACGACGCTTACCAGGCAGTGATGCTGCAACATCATGCATTGCGCCTCAACAAAATAGGTCGATACGACGACTCTCTCAGCGCAATCACCGAGTCTGTCAAAATCATGCGCCAACTACAGAAAACCCGCCCAGACGCGCCGCCCACCCTCCTTTTCCCTGCTCTCAACACGCTGTCCAGCAGCCTGAAGGGATTTGGCCGATTCGACGAAGCATTGGATTGCATCGACGAATCGGTACGCCTTCAGCGCGGCAGCCTCGAAGGCAGCGCAATGACAGTTTCAGATGCCCGCTGGTATGCGACGAGCTTGGCGGACCTCGGCAATATTCTCGAGCTCGTCGGCAAGCCAGAAGAGGCAATTGACGCAATAAACGAGGCGACTGACATACGCAGAGCTCTGGCCGCCTATGAAAACAGTGAAGACCTCGCCGACCTCGCCAGCAGTCTCAATAGCCAGTCGAACATTTTGGCGAATTTGGAGCAGCATTCAGAAGCGCTGACCGCAGCCCAGGAATCTGTTGGCATCCGACGACGGCTTGCGGAATCGCATCCCGACGCTCACTCCGCCACCCTTGACATGTCCTTGTACGGCCTCGCGTCACGGCTGGGCGATCTGGGACAACACGAACAAGCGCTTGAGGCGATCACGGAGGCCGTAGAAATCGAACGCCGCCTTGCCGAGCGCCGTCCCGCGGTCTACGCGGTCCGTCTCGCGGAGAGCCTGCGCCTGATGTCGACCTTCCACCACAGCCTGGGCCGCCTTGCCCACGGACTTGCTTGCGCTGCAGAGGCAATTGACATCCAGCGGCGGCTCGCCGCGGACGGACACTGGACTCGCCTGTCCGAACTGGCGGACAGCTTGAGCAGTTTCGCGAGCATCTCCCGCGGCCTCGGGCAAATCGACGACGAACTCTCGGCTCGCCTCGAAGAGATCGAGGTCGAGCAGCGTCTGGTCGAACATGATCCGGTTCACCTGCGTTCACTGGTCCCGGCTTTAGTCGGCCTGTCTGAATGCCGAAAGGAGCGCGGCCAGACAGAGGAAGCACTCGAGGCGATCACCGGCGCGGTCGAGGGCTGCCGGCGACTCGACTTCCTCGAAACGAGAGCACGTTTGGAGCTGCTCGCCGATTTGCTGTGCGACCAAGCGAATCTTCTGCACGACCTTGGCAGGTACGATGCCGAGGCCTCAGCTCTATCAGAAGCGGCCAGCATCGTGCGCTGCGCGAAGCGGGACGGGTCACCAGCCCACTCCGAGGACCTCGCTTCAAGGTTGCTCGTGCTGTCTGACGCCTTGTCCAGCGCCGGCCGGATCGAGGAGGCGGAAGTCAGCGCGAGCGAAGCGGCCGATGTGCTGAGAAAGCTCGATGAGCACCAGCCGGGGGCATGTACGCGCGACCTCGCGACCAGCTTGGGAATACAAGCGCTCCACCTCGAGAGCTTGGACCGCAGACAGGACAGCCTCGACGCGATTGTCGAAGCGGTGGAAGCGCTGCGCCGAGACCGACGCACCGGCACGGTCGATAACCTCCTGTATACCGGGTTCCTCCATCTGCTCGCCGTCCGACTAGCAGAATTTGGCAGAAAAGACGAGGCGATCGCTGCGATTAACGATGCGATCGACGTCGAACAGGAAACGCTCCGCGAGATGTGTCCAGAAAATACCGACAATATTACCGAGTACCAACGCCTGCTTGAAAAGTTGCGCTCCGCAAAACCCTGATGAATCAGGGCCGACTCAGCCGCCGCGTTCTCCCGGTTCGATGCAGACCTTGGCCTGCGACAACCGTCCGCAGTTGTGGTCACGGCCTGAGTTTCCGACCCCACCCCGCCTGTGCCTGGCCCGTTCTCTCCTCGACAGCCGCCGGAGCCGATCTACACAATGTGTGCTGCGGCGTCTCACACGAGAACCCACGTCACCGGTGCAGAACGTCGCCGAAGGCGAAGACGCGCGTCCTCGTACGCGACAGGTCAGAGACGACAATCGGCTGATCCGGTCTAAGGCGTCCTCCCCGCTAAGGGCCTCGGATGTCCAACAAACTGCCCCGTCAGGTTGACCGGACACACTGCTCCATCAGAAGCATCCCCAAGCTCAGGGACGTGCAAGACGGCCACCGGGCACGCATCGCCCACACGAGCACCAGGCTCCGGCTCGGACGCCCGCCAGAGCGCCCCCCACCTCGTCCGGTAATCAATGGGGGACGTCCCCAAGATCCGCTAAGTTATCTGTTGTCTCGGGCCACCGAGAGCGACGGCCCGTTGATTTGGGTCCGGTACGAGGGGAATCAGATGCACAAGGGTTTTGTCATGTCCGTCGGCCGTTCGGCCGTTGCGATCGCCGCGCTCACCGCGCTGGCGGCGTGTTCGTCGGAAGCCACCACTGCCCCGTCGGGCGCCGCGCCCGCCCGCGCCGAGGTTTTCGGCGCGGCCGGTTACCGCGGCATCGCCCCGGGGATGGCCAAGGAAGCGGCCCTGGCCACCGGGAAGCTCGCCACCGCCCCGGTATCCATGCTGGACGGCTGCACGGTCCTCAGCTGGCAGGGCGGCCCCGCGCCGGACCAGGGCAGACTGGCCGCCGAGGCCGAGGTGCAGCGGAAGGCCGACGACCTCAACGCCAAGGCGGACGCGGCGGACCGGGAAGCGAAGCAGCCTGCGGGCAGGTCCGCCGCGGAGTTGGCCAAAGCCGCCGCGAAGGACGCGGAGGCGGCTCAGCTGGCGGCGGACTCCGCGATGGCGATCGCCGATCTGGCCGGCAAGCGAGAAGAGCGCGACAAGGCGTTCGCCGCGGCCGGTGGCGCCTCGTTCGGCAAGAACGGCTTGCACGAACTGGGCGCCCCGCCCGACGCCAAGACCGCGGAGGGCATCGGAACCGGATCCTCGCTGGCCGACCTGCACAAGGCGTACGACGCGCGCGGCCTGAAGGAGGGTCCGGCCGGGCGGTTCGAGCTGCCTATCGCGGAGAAGCCGGGGTGGCACTTCGAGTTCACTCCTACGGCCGACGGGAAGGTCGGCGGAGTGGCGATCGCCGAAAGCGCCGCGAAGTGCCGTTGATGGCGAGCTGCGCGCGCTTCTGAGTCCATTGTGGACTTGTGGAGGCCTCCTTGCCGCTGCGGCAAGGAGGCCTTCATTTTTCAGCGGTGACCGATGGGGGTGCCACGGCTGGGGCACGCAGGCCGTCAGCTTTGGGCATGCCTTGCCGCCTTCCGATCCACCCGCCCGACTTGCACGCGTTCCCCGAGCCACCGGTCCTTCGACATATCCGGATCCTGGTAGTCCCCGTCGAGCACCGCCCGTGGCTGCCAAGGAACCCAGCCCCGCGGTCCACAAGATCCGCCACTTCAAGGCCAATAATCTCGGCTAATTTCGCTGCATTTTTGTTCAAGGAAGAAACCGGCTTGGGAACCCCGCAGACTGGTCAGAGTGCGTCGCGAAGGTAGGCCAGAACAGCCAGAACTCGCCGGTGCACATCGGGAGCGACGGGCAACTCCAGTTTGCTGAAGATATTGCCGATATGTTTGGCCACCGCCGCTTCGGTGACCGACAGCTGGGTCGCGATCGCGGCGTTGCTCGCGCCTTGGGCCATGCAATCCAGCACTTCGCGTTCGCGACCGGTCAAGCGGGAAAGCGTGGGACTTTCCCGGTTCCTGGCGAGCAACTGGCGAACCACCTGAGGATCTACCACCGTTCCGCCCGAGGCGACGCGGCGGATCGCGTCGGTGAGGACGTCGATGTCGCCGAGGCGATCCTTCAGCAGGTAACCCACTCCCGCTGAGTCGGAGCTCAGGAGTTCGGCAGCGTAGGTCTGCTCGACGTACTGGCTCAGCACGAGCACTGGCAGGGCCGGCTGGGTGGCTCTCAGCCGCAGCGCCGCGCGTAGTCCTTCGTCGGTGTTGCCCGGGGGCATCCGCACGTCGGTGATCACCAGGTCGCATTCCGTCCTGGCGAGCGCTGCCAGAAGTTCCGGTGCCGTGCCCGCCTGGACGACCACTCGGTGGCCGTGGAATTCCAGGATTCGCACCAGCCCTTCGCGCAGCAGGACCGAATCCTCGGCCACCGCGATCCGCAACCCGGTCACGGCAGGGGCTCGCTGGGGATGCGCACGCGCACCACAGTGGGGCCGCCAGGAGGGCTGGACAGCGCCACCGTTCCGCCGACCACCGCCGAGCGGTCGGCCAGCCCGGCCAGGCCGCCGCCCGCGTGCTGGTCGGCACCGCCCCGGCCGTTGTCCCGGATCTCCACCAGCAACACGCCTTCCTGGTACCGCGCGACGACCTCGGCCCGGTCGGCGCCGCTGTGTTTGACGACGTTGGTCAGCGCTTCGCTCACGGCGTAGTAAGCGGCGCTCTCGGCCGAATCCGGCAGCCTCGCACCGACCGCGGTGTCCAGCCGCACCGGCAGGGCGCATCGGTCCGCCAGATCGCCCAGCGCGGCGTCCAGCCCCCGGTCAGACAGGATCTTGGGATGGATGCCGCGAATCAGGTCGCCGAGTTCCGCCAACGCGAGTTTCGCCTCTGTGTGGGCACGGTCGACCAGAGCGCCTGGGCCGCTTCCGGCGTCCAGTTGGGTCCGCGCCAGGCCCAGCACCATCGCCAGCGAGGTCAACCGCTGCTGGGCGCCGTCGTGCAGGTCGCGTTCGATCCGGCGGCGTTCGGCCTCGTGCTGATCCACCATCCGGGCACGCGAGCGCCGCACTTCCACCAGTTCGAACTCGTCGCCGCCGCGGGCCGGCTCCAGCATCACCCGGGTCACCCTGGCCCGCGCGGCGGCCGCCGCGGGCAGCACGAACACCGCAGCCGCCAGCGCGATCGCTCCGATCGGCACAATCACCCAAGCGAGACCGCTTCGCACCATCGCGGCCCCGGCGGGCACCCATTCGGACGGGGACAACGCAACCACCAACGGCGCCAGGATCATCGTGCAAGGCAGCACCACGCCTACCAGCACGACGATCAAGTCGAACGCCCACAGCAGGGTGGCGAGCAAGGCGGTGTAGCCCAGTTCCTGCCAGGTGCCCCGCTCCCGCAGCCTGGCTTTCGACCGTCGCCACCAGCCGCCCGCGCCCGGCGGGCGAAGAGCGACCGCCACCGGCACGGGGCTGACCCACCGCAGCCTGCGCCGCTCCAGCCGGGCGACCGGGATTCCCAGTTGGCACAGCAGGAGCAGCGGCCCCACCCCGATCGCCACCGGCGCCAACGCCACTCCCGCACCTGCTGTCGCCACGATGACCAGCAGGCAGCCGACGCCCAGTGGCACACCGCTCAGCAAGTACGCCGCTGAACGCACAACGCCGGCTCTCGACCTGTCGCGCACCACGGCCCCCTCTGTCGAAAACCACCATAGAACGGCAGGTCCGAATGGTGGGGTATATCCAGCACTACTCCTGGACACCTGCCTGCGCCCGTGTGCGGAGGCTTGGTTCAGGGTTGGCTTGAGCGCATGGGATCTTCGCCATCGGCTGATGCCGTTCGTCTGGTGCGCCTGACCAAAGTGCACGGCGCCGCGCCGCACGAGGTGGTGGCGCTGAACGCGATCGACCTGGCATTCCGCCGGGGCACGTTCTCCGCTGTCATGGGTCCGTCCGGCTCCGGCAAGACGACGCTGCTGCAGTGCGCGGCCGGTCTGGATCGGCCCACCGACGGCGCGGTTTTCTTAGGGGACACCGACATCGGCGCCTTGTCCGAACGGGAGCGCACCGCGTTGCGCCGGGACCGGATCGGGTTCGTTTTCCAGAGTTTCAACCTGATGGCGCCGCTGACAGCCGTGCGGAACGTGGCGTTGCCGCTTCGCCTCGCCCGGCGCGGGGCGGAAGCCGATCGGGCGCGCCGGCTGCTCGAACAGGTCGGGCTGGGCAACCGAGCCGGACACCGGCCAGCCGCGTTGTCCGGTGGCCAGCAACAGCGGGTGGCGATCGCGCGCGCGTTGGCCGGCGACCCCGAGGTGGTGTTCGCCGACGAACCGACCGGGGCCCTGGACAGCCGCACCGGTCGCGAAGTGCTCGTACTGCTGCGGAAACTCGTCGATGACGACGGGCAGACCGTGGTGATGGTGACGCACGACCCGGTGGCGGCGGCGTTCGCCGATCGGGTGACGTTCCTCGCGGACGGCCGGGTCTCCGGTCATCTGGACGATCCCACCGCTCGAGTGGTCGCCGACCTGATGACCGCGCTGGAGGAAACCGCGCCGAAGGAGGCCGGCTGACATGCTGTGGCTCGCCTTGCACACCCTGCGCGGCCGGCGCGTGTCGTTCGCGGGAGCGTTCCTCACGCTGGTTTTCGGCGTGGCCATGATTTCCGCGGCCGGCACGGTGATCGCCGTGTCGGGAGACGATGCGGGTACAGCCGATCAGGCCGCCCGTACAGCTCTGGCCGAGGCGGGCAACCTGTTGGCCCTGTTCGCCGGCATCGGCGGATTCCTGACGATCTTCATCGTGGCGAGCACCTTCTCGTTCACGGTCTCGCAGCGTCGCCACGAGTTGGCGTTGTTGCGGATGGCCGGAGCCGACCCTGGTCAGGTGCGCCGGATGGTGTTGACGGAGACGACGGTCCTCGGCACGACGGCGGCCGCGGCGGGCGCGTTGCTCGGCGTCCCGCTCGCCTCGGTGCTCAGCGGCGTCCTGGTATGGAGGCAGGTGCTGCCCGCCGGCATCGAATTGCCGTTGACGCCTTCGCGGCTGGTCGCACCGCTTCTCGCGGCGTTCGTGCTCGGCTTGGTGGTCGCGGTCCTCGGCGCGTGGCCCGCCGCGCGCCGAGCCGGAGCGATCCGCCCTGTGGAAGCCTTCCGCGAGGCGGTCGTGGACACCCGCCCGATCCCCCGCGGCCGACGGATACTCGGCGTGCTGGGCATTGCCGCCGGACTGGGGCTGGTGTTGCTGTTGCCGCAGGTGCCCTCGGACGGCCAGCTTCCGCTCGCTCTGTTCACCGCTCAGCCGATCGTGGTCGGCCTGGCGCTGCTGGCACCGGCGTTCGTCCCTCGGCTCACCGGGCTCGTGGTCGCGCCTTTGGCGGCGTTCACCGGAGGCAGCGGTCTGCTGGCGCGAGAGAACCTGCGCGCCGCGATCCGCCGGACCGCGTCCTGCGCGGCTCCCGTCCTGGTCACGATCGGAATCACCGGTTCCCTGCTCGCCGGCACGGACCTGCTCGGGGCGGCGGGACGCGCGAGCGCGGCGAAACTGTACACGTCGCAACTCCGGGCCACCGGGGACAACCTGGACACGGCTGTGCCGGGCGTACGCGCAGCAGTGCTGCTCGAGGACGTGACAGTAAGCGCGTTGGTACAGCGCACAAGCAGGGAGGTGGCTGCCGTCGGCGTCACCGGGAACGGCGTCTCCGGCGTACTCGGACTGGGCACGACCATCGGTGACCCGACTCAGCTCACCGGCTCGACCGCAATGCTGGGGAGACGGCAGGCAGCAGGCTTCGACTTGGCGGTCGGTGACTCCGTGCGCCTCCGGATGCCCGATGGCGCAACGGTTTCGGTCAAGGTGGTGGCGCTCTACGACGGCCCGCCTTTGACCACTCCCCTGCTGCTCCCGGAACAACTCGTCGCCCAACACCGAACGCTCGGCGCTCGCCCACCCGCGCTGCACGTGGCGCTGAACGATCCAGCGGACACCGCCAGGGTGGAAAACCTGTTGGCAGCGAAGGGTTACCAGGTGACGCTGACGGCAGCATGGCTGGCGACCGCAGCGGGGTTCCGTGAGGACGGCATGCGAATCGGCGCGGAACTGCTGGCGTGGTTCGCGTTGCTGTACACGCTATTCGCTGTCGCCAACACAGTCACCATGTCGTTCGGCGAGCGCGCGAGCGAGTTCAGGCAGCTGCGATTGCTCGGCGCCCAACGCGCGCAAGTGTTGCAGATGGTCCTGTGGGAGGGCGCGGGAATCGCGCTCACCGGTCTCGCGTTGGGAGCGGCGGCGGTCGCACTGGCAGTGGGCGGGCTGTGGCAGGCGGTACGGTCGGCAGGGCTCGACATCCCGCTCGACCTGCCGTGGAGCCCGCTGCTCTCGATCGCTGCGGGATGTGCCGTGGTGCTGCTGGCTGTGTCCACAGTGGCCACAATGGTGGTGATGCGTCCGTCAGACGCGCGTTGACCGGACGACGGCTCCGGCTTTTCGATCGGCCACGGCACAAGACTTCCGCCTGAAGTCCACGGATCGAGATCCAGTGAAACATACCGATCAGTACTGTTTCAGGGCCGCCCCTGCCCGTCTCGCCAGGGGCCGTTGGGAGACACCAGAAGCCGGGTTTGCAGTTCGATCGTGAAGCGTTGCACGGGATCGTCCAGGTCGACCGCGCACAGTTCTTCGATTCGTTGCAGCCGGTACCGGAACGTGTTGCGGTGTATGCGAAGTGCAGCCGCAGCACGGGTGGCGTCTCCGCCGGCGTCGAACCAGCAGCGAAGTGTGTTCAGGTACTCGGCACCGCGTGGGAAGGAGTCGCGGCGCAGTACGTCTAGGGAGCCTTCTAGCAGGGCGGGGCGTTCGGCGGCTACTTCTGCCAGTTCGGCGATCAGGACGTGCGGGAGCAGGTCTGTCAGGTGGGCCGTCACCGGCACAGTTCGGGCGGCCAGTACACCTGCGGCGTGCCGGAGGGGAGCTAGTTCGGCGCGGATTTCGGTACCGGTGGTGCAGGGGCGGCTTAGGCAGGCCACCAGCGGTGTGGCTGCCGGGGCACGGCGTCGTAGGCGTTCGGTGAAGTCGGCGGGGCCCGAGCCGGGGGTGGAGGGGAACAGGACGAACATGAGGGAACCCAACACGGCGGTCGCCGTCGCCGGGTCGAGCATTCGGGCGCAGCGTGCCAGGGCTCCTTCGAGGTCGGGGGTGATAGGGCCGAGGGCGGCGAGACGCCATCGGCACGAAGGGCCGAGACGTTCGGTCAGCGCTTCCAGTGATCCGGAGCCCGCTAGCAGGCCGCGCAGCAGCTCGGCGCGGATCGTGTCTTCGTCGTTTCGTACGGCGGGTTCGTCGACGAACCAGGCAGCGGCGGCCGTCGACACGTCGTCCAGCAGCCGAGGCACGGAAGCGGACGATCGACGTGGCGTGCAGAGGACGTAGCCGACGATCACCCCGGCGGAGTGGATCGGGGCGGCCCAGTGGGGGCCTTCGAGGTGCGTGACGCTTCGTACCTGGGCGAGTCTCGCTCGCAGTTCCGCTGGGACACGTCGGGCGAGCACCATGTCGCCGGTGAGTGTGTCCACCGGTTCGCTGCAGCCGAAAGCGAGCACGCGGAAGGCCGAATCGGCGATCACCACGGCGCCGTCCAGGGCGAGGGCCGCGCTTTCGGCGAGATCGTAGAGGCCGCCTGCGGTGGGGGCCGCGCAAAGAGTGCCGAACCCGGACAACAGTGACTGCACTACCGTGCTGATCTCCGTCCATCCGACCTCCGCCACCAGTACTGGCACGGCTGCGGTCGTGAGGTCCACTCCAGTGGGCAGAGTCCGGACGACGAGTGCTGCGGATCCCGCGCGGTCGGCGGCGGTCAAGGCTTGCGCCAGGTCGTCGGCAGTCGGGCGGGGTGTCGTCAGCAGCACCAGTTGGTGACGGCCGGGCAGCCGGGCGGGGTCCCACGGCGCCGCCCCGGCCAGCGGGCGGTCCAGGCCCGAGGCGGGGGCCGCCACGCTGAACCAGCCGCGTCGTGCGCTGACCAGGAGGGTCAGCCGGATCGTCCCGTCCGGCGGAGGGAGATCGGCGGCGATCGGTCCTCCTGGCCTGGCATCGACTGCCGTCATCGGGGCCGCTCCTTCCGTCCACGCCACGCTGCGTGGGAGGAAGGCTAAGCAGCGTCCGGAGCGCCGTCAGTGGGCTCACCGCACTGCGAAGACCGCTCGGCAGGGCTCTCAGCCCAGCTTGCGCAACCGCGGCAGGAGATCCTGCCGGGCCAGGTCCAGGAAGCGAGCTTGGTCGGTGCCCGGCGCGTGCAGCACCAGGTCGGTGAAACCGGCGTCGACGTACGGGCGGATCCGTTCGACGACCTCGTCGGGATCGGACGAGACGATCCACCGGGAAGCGACCTGGGACGTCGGGAGTTCGTCGGCGACGCGCTCCATGTCGACGGGGTCGGAGATGCCGTGCTTCTGCTCGGCGGTCAACGACAGCGGTGCCCAGAACTGGGTGTTCGCGACGGCGGCCTCCGCGTCGGGGTCGTAGGACAGCTTGATCTCGATCGAGCGCGCGACGTCCGCGGGCTTGCGGCCTGCTTGCTCGGCTCCGGCGTCGACAGCGGGCTGCAGCTTCTCCGTGTACAGCTCCATGCCCTTGCCGCTGGTGCAGATGAAGCCGTCCGCCACTCGGCCGACGTACTTCGCCACCACCGGACCGCCTGCCGCGACGTAGATCGGCAGGGGCCGCGCGGGGCGGTCGTAGACGGTCGCGTTTTCCGTTTGGTAGTACTCGCCGTCGAAACTCACCCGCTCCTCCGTCCACAAGCGACGGATGAGGTCGATCGCCTCCCGCAGCCGGGCGAAGCGTTCCTTGAACCCCGGCCATTCCATGCGGGCGACCGCGACCTCGTTGAGCGCTTCGCCGGTGCCGAGACCGAGCAGGACGCGTCCGGGATACAGCGCGCCGAGCGTGCCGAAAGCCTGCGCCACCACGGCCGGGTGGTAGCGGAAGGTCGCGGTCAGCACGCTGGTGCCGAGCCGGACCCGTTCGGTCCGCTCCCCCGCCGCGGCGAGCCAGGCCATCGAGAACGGCGCGTGGCCGTTCCGGTGCCGCCAGGGCTGGTAGTGGTCGCTCACCAACACCGAATCGAAACCCTGCTGTTCGGCGAGGACGGCCAGCTCCACCAGCGGTCGCGGTCCGAACTGCTCGGCCGATGCCTTGTAGCCAATGGTGATTCGCGCGGTACGTGTGTCCATTCCGGACACTCAACCGGCCGAGCCGCGCCGGGTCATCGTGCACCGCGGACGAACAACTGCCCGCCGTTTTGTGCGGTCAGCTGGATTCGTCCCAGTCGACGCCCGAGGCACGCGTGGCCAGGTGCACGGCCAGGCGGTCGTCCGGATCGCCGAGGTCGACGGGCAGCAGCTCGGCGATCCTTTCCATGCGCTGCATCACGGTGTTGCGGTGGACGCCGAGAGCGGCTCCGGCGGCCTTCGCCGACGACTGGAAATCCAGGTAGCACCGCAAAGTACGGACCAGGCCGCCGGACGGGTCTGCCTCGTCGAGCGGTGCGAGCAGGTCCGCTGCCGCGCCGCGCAACGGAGCGGATCCGTACCAGCCCGCGATCAGCTTCCGGGCGCTGCCTGCGTCGACGTGCTCGACTACTGCCCGGCGGTGCGAGGTGTGCGCGAGCAGGGCCGCGCGGCGGGCCTGCTCGGCGGAGCGGCCGATGCCTGCCGCTCCCGTCTGTGCGCGGCCTACTCCCGCGCACAGCCGCAGCCCTGGATGCTCCGCTTCGACGGCGGCTAGCGTCCTCGCGAGCCGGTCGAGCAGCGGGCCGGGATCCGCGGCCTCGGCGGTCAGCCAGAACAGCCATCCCTCGCCGCGTTCGACGAGCCTCGCGTCGATGCCGTGTTCGGCCAGATGTGCTTCCAATTCCGTCCCCAGCGCGGACATCCGGAGCGCGGCCGGGGCGTCCGCCGCCTGCACCTGCACCGCGGTGTGCCGTCCGGCGAGCCGCCAACCGAGCGCGGTGGCCCGCTCGACGGTGCGGCGTCCCGGTTCGCCGGGCTGTTCGAGGATCTCGCTGAGCAGGAGCGAACGGCGCCGGTGTTCCCGTTCGTCGCGGACGGCCTCCCCGGCCACGTGCACCGCGAACGACAGCGCCGCGATCGCGATCGCGCGCCGGACCGGTTCGAGCAGCACTCCGGCCGCGAACCGGGGCCGCCGCACCGCGATCCAGCAGACCGCGGGCCCGGTCGCGTCGATCTGGACCGGGTGCAGCATCAGTTCGCCGTCCGTCCCGACGGTCAGGGCGACCGGCCGCGAATCGGCCAGCAACGCTGGGTCGGCGCACCTGCCGAGCAGCGCATGCACCTCCGGATCACCGGCCACGAAACGGGCTTCGGCGTCGACGAGCGCCACCGGTTCGCCGAGCGTCGCCGTGAGCTGCGAGGTGAGCGTGTTCGCGTCGGCGGGCGGACGCTGGAAGCGGCGCGAGGCGTCGCCGAGCACGCGCAGGCCCGCGATCTCGGGGGCGCTGACGTAGGGCTCGAACGCGGTGATCACGCCGGTGGGAGTGATGTCCTCGACGCCGATGAGCGGCAACGCCAGCCGGTCAGCGAGCCTGCGGGTGGCGAAGGGCACCGGCCGGTGCGGGCGGGCCGCGACGATCCCGGACAGGCCCGTGCTGCCCGCCAGCCGGATCGCGAGATCCGCTGCGAGGTCGTCGAGGACGAGCTGGTCCCGCCCGAACACCACGACGCTGCGCGGGGCGAGTTCGGAAATCTCGTGCACCGCGGAACCCGCGACGACCGCCCCGACGGGCCTCTTCAGCCCGGATTCGCCCGCGAGCACCTCGTAGTGCTCGATCAGGTTCAGGTCGAGCAACTGGGCGAGAGTGACCGTCATGGCGCCACCGGCTCCAGGATCGGTCCCACCGCGGTCGCCTGCAGGCGCGCGGCCGGCACCGGAACGTAGGTCATCAGCGCCTCCTTCACCGGGGTTTCGCGCAGGGTGCGGGGATCGGCCCCGGCGCGGATCGCGGCGTCCCGGGCCAGCTGCCGGGCGCGGGCCGCCGAATCTTCCCTTCCGCCGGCACCCTGCCAGAAGATCCGGTCGACCGAGCCCGCCGCTTCCGCGGTCGCTGCCCCCACCGCGGCCGCGAGATCGGCGTCCGGCGGCCTGAGCGCGTCGGGCAGCGGCCGGTCTCCGATGAGTACGACCGGGAGATCGTCGTGTCCGTACCGCGCGCGGGCGACCGCTGCGGGGAGAGAACCCTCGCGGTCCAGCACGGTCAGGCGCGGGAGGCGCCAACCGATCCGGATCCCGCCGAATTCCCTATGTGCGCCTGATTCGGGAAGCAAACCGTCGCGAGTCGTCCCGACAAGGATCTGGCTGCCGGTCGCTTCCACCACCACGGCCGCGGGCACTCCGGCCAGCCGGGCGGCACCGTGCAGCAACGCCGCCCGGGCCGCCCCGAGGCAGGCCGTGGCGTGGCGCTGCGCGGCGAGTTCGGGCAGCACCGTTCCGTCGCCGCGCACCAGATACAGCTCGGCCTTCGGATTGTGTTTCCGGACCGCGGTGCCCAGTTCCTCGATCCGGGCGCGGGTGAACTCGGCCAGGGATGCGTCGAGTACGGCGGTGTTTTCCCGTTCCAGCAAGCCGATCGCTTCTGTCTCGCTGCCTTTCCGCACGGGGACATCCGGGCCGAGCACTTCGGCGAGCAGGGTCGCGGCCTGCTGTTCGTGGTCGGGGTTTTCCAGCCCGTGGACTCCGGATACCGCGACCGCGCGGACATTTCCCGCGCACCGGCGGGCGAATTCGACTACCGCAGCGAGGTCCAGCGGTGCCGACGCCGTGCCGTCGTATTCGTGCCCGCCCCGGACCGTCGCGACTGGTCCCGCGAGCGCGGTGGACATTTCGACTGGCCAGCCCGCCAGCGGCGGCAACGCGGTCGCGCCGCCGATCCGCAGGATCCCGATCCGAGATCCGGTGGGCACGGGTTCCGGCAGGATCGCCACGACCCGGTCGACCGCTTCGGCATCGACCTTCGCCAGGAGCGCGTCGAGCAATCGCGCTGCCGAGTCGGTTCCGCGATAGGACGCCACAATTCGGCTCGTTTCGTCCAACGCCGCGGCTCGGCCGGAGACCGCGTCAAGCCCCACTCGCACCACGCTCATCGGGCACCGGCCAAGGATGTCGAACCGTCGAATCGCACCGGGTCGACGGCGTAGCCGAACGCGCGCGGCCCGGCCGCAGCGTGTCCTTCGGGCGTGTGCCACCGCTCGTCGACCGGGCTGGCGAGCACGTGCACTTCCTGGCCGACAGCGAGGTCGACGGTCTGCGTCAGCGCGCTCGTGTCCGCGTCCGCGACGGCGATCAGGTCCGGGACCGTGGCCAGCACCGTGCCTTCCCGGCTGACGATCAGGTTCTCGTTCTGGAAGTCGATCCGCGCGAAACCCTCTGCGGTGTCGAGGGAAACCACGCCGCGCGGCCAGCCGTCCGAGGAGTGCTGCAGGACTTCGGCGACGGTTCCGGTGCACACCAGGCGTCCGCCGCAGGCGCGCAGGTACGGCTCATACCCGGGTTCGGCGAGCGCAGCGCCGATCCGGGCGCACTCGCTGATCGACCCGACGGCGCCGAGCCGCGCACAGTCTCCCGCGGTCACCCGATACGCGCTGATCAGCGCCACGAGACCCAGCGGCGGCAGCACGGCCCGCACCAGCTCGCCGAGCACGGCGTCGGAGCCTTGGCTGAACTCGGCGACCACCCCGGAGCCGCCGACGACGGTGATCGGCGAGACGGAAAACCCGGCCAGCCGCAGCAGGGTCAGGTCGATGGACGGCAGGGTGCGGTGCATCAGGTCGAGGTCGAGGCACGGCAGCCCGAGTTCGGCCGCGACGGCCAGCGGGACGGCCACGTTGACGCTGCCGAGCTGGATCGGCAGGACCGCCGCGCACTTCCGTCCGGCGCGTGCTTCCACCGCCGTCCGGAGAGTCTCCGCCTCGCCGGTGCTGTGCGCTTTCTCGACGAGGGTGTGCGGGGTTCCGGCGGACACCACGGGGAGGACGAGGGCGTCCGGCGGCAATTCGCCTGCCGTGACGAGCGGGATCGGCCCGTGCCGCCGGACCGCCGCGACCAGGAGCTGCTGCCCCAGGTACGGGTCGCCGCCGCCTCCGCTCCCGAAGTGCACGGCGCCGCGCACCACGTCGTCGATCGCGGACTCGGCGACGTGCTCCATGCGCAAACCTTAACCGGCGTTGTGGCTGCTCATGAGGTCGCGACACCCCGGAAACCGGCGTACAGCCGGGCGAAAGCGCGAGCGGCGGCGGTCAAGTCGGCGACCGGCACGTACTCGTCGGCGGTGTGCGCGACGGTCATCGATCCGGGTCCGTACACGACGGTCGGGATGCCGAGCTGGTTGCGGAGGAATCGCGCGTCCGTGCCGAGTTTCAGCCCGCGGACCGGCGCGTCGCCCGCCGCCCGGCGGACCTCGGCGACGAACGGGTGGTCCGGGTCCAGTTCGGATCCTTGGGCGAAGGCGAGGACGTCCGCGTCGTAGTCGAACTTGCCCGCGGCGTCGATCAGCCCGGTCACGGTGGCCAATGCCTCGTCCCGGGTCTGGCCGGGCAGCACGCGCCGGTCGATCCGCACCCGGCATTCGGCCGCCACGATGTTGACGGCGGTGCCGCCTGCGATGGTTCCCGCGTTGGCAGTGGGGATGCCTAGGAACGGGTGCTCTTTGTCGCCGAAATCGGCCAGGTGGAGCGCCGTGACGATCCGTGCCGCGTCGGCGACCGCGGAGTGTCCGGCCGCCGGGTCGCTGCCGTGTCCCGCCCGGCCGCGCACCACGATCTCGACCATCAGCGAGCCGCGTTCGGCCACCCCGACCCGCAGCTCGCTCGGTTCGGGCACGACGGCCGCGTCGGCGTGTACGAGCCCGGCCGCGACCAGCGCCTCGGTCCCGAACCGGCCGCCGGTCTCCTCGTCGGCCACGAGGTGGAAGACGATGTCCGCGGGCGGCACGATTCCGGCGTCGCGGCAGGCGCGCATTCCCTCGATCGCCGCTGCGATTCCACCTTTCATGTCGCAGGCGCCCCGGCCGTAGAGCAGCCCGTCCCGGACCAGGCCGCCGAAGGGTGGCACTGACCAGTCCTCTTCGGACACTGGCACGACGTCCACGTGCCCGTTGACCAGCAGCGTGGGGCCCTCGCCGGAGCCGATGCGACCCAGGATCGACGGGCGGCCCGGCTCAGGCTCGAAAATCTCCACCTCCGCGCCCAGTTCGCGCAAGGCCGTGTACAGCGGTTCGACCACGGGTCGCTCGCCGCCGGGCGGATTCTGTGTGTCGCACCGGATCAGGTCCGCGGCCAGTTCGGTCACCCTCGCGGTTTGGACGGCGGCTGCGGGGTTCATGCTGGCTCCTCGATGTCTGCGGTGATCGCGCCGAGGGCCTCGTCGTCGAGAAAGCCCAGCGGGGCAAGCCCTTTCGCGAACCCCAGCAACGCGGGCCGGAACGCCACGACCTCCGCGAAGAGGTCGGCGGCCTCCCGGTGCCGTCCGGAGCGGGCGAGCAGGACCGCGCGCCAGAAGTCAGCCTCGCGGTTGTCCGGCCCGATGACCTCCGCCGCCGACGCGAGGGCGCTCAGCCGTTCGTCCAACTCGCCCGGCGAGACACCGTCGAACGGTCCGAGCGTCAGGCCGCGCGCGAACATCACCCCGCCGACCTCGCCGAACGCCCGCGAACGCGGGAGAAGCCGTGCCAGTTCGGCGAGCGGGTCCGGGTGGTCGTCGACGCGCAGATCGACGACCACCTCGTTCCACGGCGTCGGACTACGACGGCCCGAGACCACCAGCAGCGTGGCCGACTGCGAACCGCGCACGTCTCCCCCGGCGCCGTCCGCGGCCTGCAGCCCGGCGAGGATGCGGTCGGCGAGGTCGCCGTCCGCGGTCTCGAAGGCCTTGAGCGCGGCCTGGCACACGTCCGGGGCGGCCAGCATGTTCCCTTGCACCGTCACCTGATGCCCGCGCGCGGAACCGGCGTGCGGGGCGCACGACTCGCCGGTGTGCGTACCCACCGAACCCCGCGCGTCGACGATTCCCAGCTGGCGGTACGCGGAATCCGGGTCCTCGGCGACCAGCAGATCCACAGTGGACGGTGCGGGTACGCCCGCCCGCAACAGCTCCAGGCCGCGCGGCCCGTAGTCGACGTTGACGAACGCCTGAGTGGCCACCGCGCCGACGCCCGCCTCGGCCCAGGGCAGCAGCGTGCCGACGCCGAAGAAGTGGGTCTGGGCGCCGACGCCGAGCCATCCGGTGACCGGATCGCGCGCGACGATCGAGTACGTCACGACCTTCCTTCCTCGACGGTCGCGAGGTGTTCCCGGAGAAGGTCGGCCACCTGATCGGTTTCCTCCAGCATCGGCAGGTGACCCGTCCCCTCCAGCACCTTCGCCGTGCCGCCGGTGGCTTCGGCCAGTTCGCGCGACATCGCGGGCGGGCAGGTCGGATCCTCGGTGCCGGCGACCGCCAGCACCGGCGCGGCAACCTTTCCGGCCAGGTGCCGGATGTCCGCGCCGAACGCTCCGTAAAGGATCTCGGCGACCACCGTTGTCGGCCGGGTGCCGACCGCCTCCGCCATCACTTCCTTGATGCGCGCCGAGTCGCTGTGCTTTCGGCCCACGATCTGCGGGACCTGACCAGCGAAATACCCCGCAGTCCCCTCGGTCTCGAGCTCGCGCACCATCGCGGCGATCGCCTCGGCCGGAACCCCGGTGCCGAGCGTCGAACCGAACGTCGCGACGCTGCGCACGCGTCCGGGATGCAGCGCCGCCAGCGCGACGCTGATCGTGCCGCCGAGAGATCCTCCGGCCAGATGCACCTCGTCCAGCCCGAGCGCGTCGAGGACCGACAGGACGTCCGGAACGTAACCTTCCTCGACGGTGAACGGGCCGGTCTGCCCGGAGTTTCCATGCCCGCGCAGGTCTGGCGCCACGACCGGCCGGTTCAACCGCGCGGCAACGTCTTTCCAGACCACCGCCGCGGAGTTGATCGGATGGAGGAGCACGAGCGGGACGCCGGGCCGGTCGTCTTTCGTGCGCAGAACCGACAGCTTCCCGGTCCGTCCTTCGACGCTGACGCGGTCCAAATCCGGCCTCATTCCGTTCCGTGCTTGGGCATCTGCGGGTCCTGGACGCTGACGTGCATGTGCCAGATCCGCCAGTCCGGGCCGCCCTTGCCGTCGTCGCGGCGGAAGAATTCGGTGGTGCGGAACGGAGTCGGGACCGCGTCCTGCTGGCCCGGGGCGAGCACGTCCGCGGTTCCCTCGGCGGTGAGCAGCGCGACGTCGCCGAAAACCTGGACGTCCGGGCCGACGGTGTCCTTGATCGCGGTGATGCTCAGCCCGATTTTCGCGGCGTTGACCCACAACCGGTGCTTGTCGAGGACGCCGTGGTAGGTGTGGCCGTTGAGGTTGAACTGGTGGTAGCCGTCGCCCTCCGGGAAATACTGCAGCATCCGGTCGGCGACGAGGCCGACGTTCGCCACGTACCAGCCTTCGTGCACTTCGAGGATCCGCTCGCGGTCAGTGCTCATTGGTCGTGCCCCTTTCAGTGAGTGAATTCGCCGGTGAGTTCGCCTACTGCGGCAAGGGTTTCTTCCGCGCCGTCCGCGACGACGGTCGCGATGGCGACGTTGTCCGCCCCCGCGTCGAGGTATTCCTTGAGGCGTTCCCGCGCGGTGTCCTGGCCGCCCACAACGCCGAAACCGTCGAGCCAGGCATCCGGCATCTCGGCCGCGACCACCTCCGGACCGCCACGCGAAAGCATGTCCGTTAGCTGTTCGTTGGCCCCGACCGCGCCGAACAACGGTCCCGGACCAGTCGCGGCAAGGTAAAAGGCGAGAACCGCCTTGAGCGCTTCCCTCGTGGCGGCCGCCTGCCCGGGATCCCGCGTGACGTTGGCCGCCGCGAGAACAGTGATCGTGATGTGCTCGTCCCGACCGGCCGCGCGCGCCGCCTCGTCCAGCTTGCGCCGCGCGCTCCGCACGTATTCGACCGGCGCGAGCGCGCTCACCAGCAGACCGTCGGCCAGCCGTCCGGTCAGGTCGAGCCCCTTGTCTCCCAGCACCCCGGTGAACAGCGGCACCCGCTCCGGAACGGGGTGCGTGATCGCGATCTCGTGGAACGCGGCGAACCGGCCCTCTTCGTTGATCGTCTCGCCGCCCAGCAACCCGCGGACCGCGGTGAGGGTTTCGCGCAGGGCGCTCATCGGCGACCGCTGCGTGAGCCCCATCTGCGCGGTCCAGGCGGGAACGCCGTGCCCGATCCCGGGCATCAGCCTGCCCGGGTAAGCGCGGGCCAGCGTGCTGATCTCCATGGCCAGCAACGCAGGATGCCGTACGACCGACGACACGACGCCGATGCCGACCGGGAGCCGCGACGTCGCCCCGAGCGCCAGCGCGGCGCCCGCGATGCCGCCGAGGAAGAAGTAGTCCTCCGGCAACCACAGCTCCCCGAACCCGGCGGCTTCCGCGGCGGCGGCCTGTGCGCCGATCTGTTCCGGCGGAGTGGTGCTGCCGAGCAGCACACCCAGACGGCTGCGAGAGGTGCGGGTCATCGGCGGGCTCCTGTCGTGCGGGATCACAACGTCGAGCACGACGGTAGGGAGGGCGGCGGGTTCGGTGCTTCGGGCTGGGTGACGAAACGGGGGAAGTCAGGTGGTGCACGGTGCACTATGGAGAGTCCGGTCCGTGCGATCGGGGGAAAGCCGCGCATCGCCGATTCTTCGCGTCCGCCACTGCCCGGACGGCCCCGCGGCAAAGGCACGTTGAACGGCGCTAGGCCCGGCACAGCTCTGCCGCATCACGCGAGCCAAGCCGATCACCGGGAACGTGGTCTTGGCTCGAGGCGATGTCCGCTCGCTGGGTCAGCAGGGAAGTTCGCGGGGCAGGTCGGGGAAATACCGGTGCCATTCCTCAGCGCTGATCGCCGGTGCCGCCATCGCGCAGATGCCGTTCGCCGCGTGGTCGATGTCGGATTCCAGCAGGCGGACCAGATGGTCTTGCCCGCCAGTGGCCAGCGTGTGGCCGTCGGGGGCGAAGGCCGCCGCGTAGACGCGGTCGGTGTGCGCCGCCAGGGTCGCCAGTTCCCGCGGCCTATGCGGGTCAGCGACGCTCCACAGTCGCACGGTGAGGTCCGCGCTGGCGGAGGCCAAGGTCCGGCCGTCCGGGCTGAACGCCACCGCGTGCACGATGTCGGTGTGCCCGGACAGCGTGATCGGCTGGCCGGTGTGTCCCGGCACGGTCATGTCCCAGAGGCGCACGTTGTGATCCGAGCTTCCGGTGGCCAGCGTCCGGCCGTCGGGGCTGAACGCCACTGACTTCACGTTGTCGGTATGGCCGGTCAGCGGGGGAAGCTCCGACGGCCGCCGCGGGTCGTGCAGGTCCCACAGCCGTGCTTTGAGGCCGGAATCCGCTGCGGCCAGCAGGTTTCCGGCCGGGCTGAACGCCACGGAATTGACGCTGTCGACGTCGCCGGCGGCGGTCAGCACGGCTCGTTGCCTGCTGCCGGCCACGTCCCACAGCCGCAGCGAGTGGTCCGCGCTTCCGGTGGCCAGGGTCCGGCCGTCCGGGCTGAACGCAACCGCGTTCACCGAGTCCGTGTGTCCGGTCAGCACCGACCGCCGGACTGGGCGCCGAGGGTCGCCCACGTCCCACAGGCGAACGGTGCGGTCGTAACCCGCGGTCGCCGCCGTGCGTCCGTCGGGGCTGAAAGTCACCGCGTTCACCGCGCCGCGGTGCCCGGTGAGCGTGGGCAGTTCCTGGGGTTCTCCGGCGTCGCCGAGATCCCACAGCCGCACTGTGCCGTCGTAGCCGGCGCTGGCCAGGACACGGCCGTCGGGTCGGTAGGCCACGCCGTAGACGGAGTCGGAGTGCCCGGCGAGCACCCGCCCGGCCAGGTCCCACAGCCGGACCGAACGGTCCACCGAACCGGAGACCAGGGTGTGGCCGTCGGGGGTGAACGCCACCGCGACGGCCGGGCCGGTGTGGCCGTTGAGCACCACGAGCCGCTTGGGGTTCCGCGGATCGGTGACATCCACCATGGCGACAGTACGGTCCAGGCCGGCGATCGCGAGGGTGTCGTCGCGCGGGCTGAACGCCAGCGCATGGGCGTCCGAGGTGTCGGGCAGGGTGGCCAGATTCTCCAGCGATCCGCTGCCGGTGCGCCTCCACAAGCGAATGACGTGGTCACGGGTCAGCGTCGCCAGCACGGCGCCGCCTGGGCTGACCGCGACCCGGTCGATTCCGGCGTCCGCGGCGACCACTGCCGGGTCTCCGGCCCGTCCGGCGCCGGCGAGCCGCCAGAGCCGGACCGTCCGGTCCCAGCTTCCGGTGACCAGGGTGGCGCCGTCCGGGGTGAACGCGAGCGTGTTCACCAGGTCGGTGTGCCCGGTCAGCACATTCAGTTCGCGCGGACGCCGGGGGTCGCGGACATCCCACAGGCGCGCGGTGCGATCTTTGCCCGCGGTAGCCAGCACCGGCTCGGTCGGGCTGAACGCGATCGCGATGACGCTGTCGGTGTGTCCGGTCAGCCGGGCCAGTTCGCCCGGCCGCCTCGGATCGGTTACGTCCCAAAGGCGCACAGTCCGGTCGTTGCCGCCGGTCGCGAGGATCTTGCCGTCCGGGCTGAAGGCCGCCGACCAGAGCCGGTCGGTGTGCGCGGTAAGCGTCGCCGCCAATGCGGGATGGTGCCGATCAGCGATGTCCCACAGCCGTACGGTGTGGTCTTCGCTCGCAGTCGCCAGAGTCCGGCCGTCCGGGCTGACGGCCACCCGCTCGACGCTGCCGGTGTGTCCGGTCAGCCGGGTCGCGTAGCTGGCGCCGAAGGTGCCGAGCACCCCGTTGTACGCCTGCGCGGAGGGTGCCAGCCGGTAGGCGGCGAGGCTGAGCTGCGCCGCCAGCGCCGGATCGGCGGCGCGCAGGGAGACTGCCTCGGCGGCCACCTTTTGCGACAACAGAACGTTGCGGCTTTCGACCGCCGTGCGTTGCGCGCGGACCGCGGTCAGCGTGGTCGCGATCGCCGTGACGAGCAGTATGCTCAGCAGCGCCACCAATTGCCTCAGCCGGAGAGCGCGGCGTCTGGCCGCCTCGCGTTCCCGGTCCTCGGCGGACAGGCTGGCGTCGAGGAACTCTCGTTCGGCGGGACCGAGAACCACGTCGGCGGTCGCCGCCCAGTCCCGGGCCTGCTCCAGCCGGGCGCCCCGGTACAGTGCGCCGGAATCCCGCCCGAGGGCGATCCACGTCCCGGCGGCTTCGGTGAGCCTGCGGTGCACCCGGAGACCTTCGCGGTCCTCGGCGATCCAGTCGCGCAATCGGGGCCAGCACGCGATCAGCGCCTCGTGGGCGATCTCCACGCTGCTTTCCGCGAGAGTGAGCAGCCTGGCGCTCGCCAGGCGTTCCAGCACCGCGGCCGTGTCAGGGTCGGCTACGTCCAGTTCGTCCCTGGCGATCCGCCGCTTCGTGTCCTCGGTTCCCTCGCCCAGCGCGACAAGCCGGAGAAACAGCGCTTTCACCAGTCGTCGCTGGTGCTCGGGCAGCTCGGTGTAGATGGATTCGGCGGTCTGCGCCAACGCGCCGTGGATGCCGCCCGCGGCCAGGTAGCCGCCCAGAGTAAGAGTGTTGCCGCGCCGCCGTTTCCAGGTTTCGCGCAGCGCGTGCGAAAGCAGCGGCAGCACCCCGGCCCGCCCGTCCGTCCGCGCCACCAGTTCGGCCAGGAGCGCGCTCTCGATCGCGCAGCCGTCGCGGATCGCGGGCTGGGTGATCGCCCGCCGCAGCTCCTCCGTGTTCAGCGGACCGACCACGACCTGGCCGTCCCGCAGCGCGGCCACCAGGCCGGGATGGGCGGTGCAATGGGCGTAGAAGTCCGCGCGAATCCCGAGCACGACCCGGCAACGGCTGCTCGGCGCGGCGACGGCCGCGGTCAGCGCCTCGATGAACCGGATCCGCTCCGCCGGGTCCCGGCACACCGTGAAGACCTCTTCGAACTGGTCTATCACCAGCACCAGCTCGGCATCCGCCTGCCGGTCCGCCAGCGCGCGCCGGGCCAGGAGGTGCAGGGCGCGCCGGTCCGCGCGCAGTCCGGCATCGACGGATCCCGGTGCGGCGCCGGTGATTCGCGCGAGGTGGACCGCGCACTCCTCCAGCGGGGACGGTCCGGGCGCCAGCAGCACGACCAGGTGCCCGGCATCCCGGAGCCGGGGAATCAGACCGGCCCGCAGCAGCGACGACTTGCCGGCGCCGGAAGCCCCGAACACGGTGATCATCCGGTTGCCGCGCAGGCGTTCCGCGGTCTCGGCCACCAGGTCTTCGCGGCCGAAGAAACACGCCGCGTCCTCGGGCTGGAACGCGGCAAGGCCGACGTAGGGCGACCGCGAGCCGTCGTCGGCGGCCGGCGAACCGGCCGTCGCGAGTTCGGCCGCGAGTGCGTGCCAGCGCCGCTCCCATTCGGCCACGTCGCCGTCGCAGGCGCGCACATAGGCACGGGTCACCGCCAAGCTCGGCAGCTTCCGGCCCGCCGCCGCACCGGACAACGACGCGGTCGAGTAGTGCACCCGGCCGGCGAGTTCCCGATAAGTGGGGTGCCCGGCCTTCTCCCGGAGGCCGCGCAGATCGGCCGCGAACCGCAGAAGGGAACTGTCCCCTTTGTCGAGCGGCCGCTCCCGTCGCGCCATGCCCCTCCCCTGTCCCGCCTCGCTGATTGTTCACGAATTGATTGTTCACCGTCCACAGGCCGACCCGAAACAACCCGTCCGCACTAAACAAGCACCGGTGACCGCCACCTCATTCCGCGAGGACGGCGCGCACCGGCGAACAGATGCGAATTTCGCGGAATTCCAGCAACACCCAACCGAAAGGTGCGGAAAATGAGACTCTCGACCAGCTTATTGGCGGCAGCGGGGATCGCCCTCGCGACGATCGCCTCGCCCGCCGTCTCCCATGCGGCTCCGCTCGGCGCGGTGAGCCTGATCGACTCGCCCTGCGGCCAGTGGAAGGACGCCAACACGGCCTATTACAAGCACTGCGACTGGAACACCCACGTCGAGGTTCGCGTGAACTATTTCGGCGGCGGCGGTTACAATTTCTGCGACACGCAGCCGTTTGTCGACATCCCGGTCGGGCCCGCCGACCGCGTTCTGGAATCGGTGTTCACCGGCCATCTGTGCTGATTCCGCGCGCGATCTGCTGACCAGGGCGCGCCCGGCATCCGGCGACCGCATCGCCGGATGCCGGGCGCGGCGCGTCAGCGGGTAGCCCGGAAAGACCTTGGCGGGCCGCCCCTTCCAGCACGAAGGAACAGCCCGCCCTTGGCCTGTCGCAGTGCGGCCGCCTGATCAACGCTGATACAGAGCCGCCACTCCCATTCCGATCAGCATCAGCAGGAACAGCACCTGTTTCACCGTGACGGTCATCGAACCGGTGACCTTGACGGTGAACCTGTTCTCGCGGCGCCCAGGCACCACTTCACCTCTTTCCGTCCCCGGATGTTCTGCCGGCCAGGCCGCTGCCTGGCGAAGCCGTCGCCGTCCGGGCCGCGGCTTTCCCGGCTCGAGCTCGGGAAACCCGCGAGAGGTGCGATTTCGAGAGCGCGGAGGCCCTCGGACGACCAAAACGACCGGCCAGCCGCGCCTTTCTTCCTCCTTCGGCACCGCGAAGGCGGTCGGACGCCGGTATCCGCTCAGCTGCACTCCCACCTCCTTGCCTGGACCGGGCCTTGCCTCGCAACTGTCTGTCCGCTCGCTCCTCAGTCTCGGACCGGGCGGCCCGTCCGCACTACGCGATCGCGATGACCGGTGGGAGCGCCGCGCCGAACGAGGAATAGTGACCAGTTCTCCGGTCCGCGGACAGTTCAACTTCGCCGTCGGCCGCAGCAGAGGGTCCGGACTCGGCGCTTTCCACGCCTTCCCTGCCGGCACAGCCTCCACGAAGCAACGGCCGGACCGTCACGCGGTGAGATGCTGTCCCTCCTTCGCGACGTCGGGGCAATTGGTCCATCCCGTCACCCGCCGGCCGCCGATCCTGACGACGACCCCGCGTTTGAAGGCGCCCGGGTCGATGCCGTCGTAGTTGTGCCGGATCACCGTCCGGTGGAACGAGTCGGAGGCCACCAGCACGAGGGACGAGGGAGCGTGCCGCAGGAGTCGCTTCAGCTCCGGCGAGTCGAGCAGCCGGCACGCGACGTCCAGGTCCTCCCCGTAGGGGCCGAGGTTGTCGTAGCGGACCTCGCCGGCGTGCACGGCGACCCGCAGCCGGATCTCGCTGCCGGGCGCCGCCGCCGCGTTGTGTTCGGCCAGCAACCTGGCCAGCTCCGGGACGACCGAGGTCAGCAGGACCGATTTGGGCGCCTCGCCGGCGGGCCGGACGAGCACCACCGCTCCGTCGCCGCGGTCGACGATCGGGTCGCGCAGGTCTTCGCCGATTCCGCCTTCGCGCAAGGCGCAGTCGAGCAGCCCGAACAGATCGTGACGCAGCCGGGCCCGGCCGGGGCCGGTCCTGGCGGTCGAGCCTTCGATGTCGACCGCCACGATCGCACGATGCGAAGCAGACCATTTCAGCCTCGCGTGCGCCACCTGCGACCACGAAGGCCGCGGGGTCCGCGCCGCGTCCGCTTCCTGCCGGGCGGTGTCCGCCTCGTCGACGTCCTCGGCCATCCAGCCGGCGAGTTTCTCCAGACCGGCGCGGACGTCGTAAGGAGCCTCGTCGTCGGCATGGCGTTCCAGCAGCGAGTAGAGCCGCGGGAGCGAGATCTGGTCCGGCGCGGGCTCGGGGCCGGTGTTGTCGCTCGTCACGACGCTTCCTCCTTCCCGGCGGGTGCCGCGGGTTCCTCGGTGAGCAGCAGGTCCGGGCCCAGCGCCGCGGCCAGCTCGTCGCGCGCGTTCTTGAGGTGCACGCGAACCGTGGACTCGGCGATTCCCAGCAACTCGGCGATCTCCCGGGTGGACCACTGCTCGTACCAGCGCAGATGCGCCACCCGGTGCCGGGTCGGCGGCATGCGGTCGACCACCTTGCGGCAGGCCTCCAGCCTCAGCGCGCAGACTGTCTTCTCCCAGGTGTCCTCCGGTGCGCTGGCCCCGGCCCGGCGTTCGACATGTTCGGTGCCGACCTCGACGCGGTCGGCGGCTTTCCAGCGGCTCTTGGCCTTGTTGCTGACGACGACGAACAGCCAGGCCCGCTGCTGCCCGGGTTCGCGACCGCGCAACTCGTCCCAGCCGCGCGCGGCAGCGTGGAACGCCTCCTGCACAAGGTCGTCCGCGGCGGCGCGATCGCCCTGCACCAGCGTCACCGCGTAGCGGTACAGGTCGCGCGCGACAGCGGTGAACAAGTCGGCGACCTCCTTGGCCGCCTGATCAGAGATACGGCGCGGCATCGCCGCCTCCGCACGCTCGACGCGGTCGCGGGCCGACCCGCACGGCTGTCGCCGCGGCGACCAGGCACGCCTCCGGCCGCGTGCTGTCGCCGGTGCTCGGCGAGCACCGCATCCATTCCGAGGACACAGGTTTCACACCAGTACTTCTCTCGAAGCCGCGGAACCGTTTAACCGCCGCGAGGCGACGGCTCATCGCCCCAGTATCCCGGCGCCGGCTCCCGATGAGCCGGGAACCCGCGCACAGACCCGGATGATGGACGACAGCCGACGCACTTGGCGCACCGATGAGGTTTCCGCGCCTCACCCGTCTGTACCTGTGAAACCCGCGCACAGGAGGACTGGCATGACACGGAAACTGGCCTACGGCATGAACCTGACCCTGGACGGCTACATCGCCGCGCCCGGGGACGACATCGGGTGGAGCGGGCCGAGCGACGAGTTGTTCCAGTGGTGGCTCGACCGGGAACTCGCCAACAGCCTGTCGTTGTACGGGCGCAAGCTGTGGGAGACGATGAGTTCCTACTGGCCGACCGGCGACCAGCAGCCGGGCGCCACCCCGGCGCAGGTCGAGTTCGCGCGGAACTGGCGGGACACGCCGAAGGTGGTGTTCTCCTCGACGGTCGGCAAGGTCGGCTGGAACACGCGGCTGGCGACCGGCGACGCGGTCGGCGAGATCACCCGGCTCAAGGCCGAGGACGGCGGTCCGATGAGCATCGGCGGTGCGACGCTCGCCGGGGCCGCCATGCGGGCCGGGCTGGTCGACGAGTACATCGTGGTCACCCATCCGGTTCTGGTGGGCGGCGGCACGCCGTTCTTCACCGCGCTGGACCGCTGGGTGAAGCTGAATCTGGTGGAGACGCGGACGTTTCACGGCGGTGTCGTGCTGAGCCGCTACGAGACGAGGCGGTAAGCACTGGCGACTCGTCCAAGACGGGCCTCACCGTGTCGGGGGCAGCCCCAGCCAGGGCTTGCCGGTGACGTCGAATCCGGTCAGCTCGGCGATCTTCCCGTCGACGATGTGCAGGACCGCGACGTTCAGCAGCCGGTGTTCCGCGGCACCGGGAGTCCGGAGGTACAGCGCGGCGGCGGGCATGCGGTTGACCGTCGTGGCGATGCAGCGCCAGTCGTCGTACCCGCGCTGGAAGAGCCCGGCGGAGACCCAGCCGTCGACTGCCTCCTTGGCCGTCCTGGTCACGGTGCCCGGATCGGGCAGCATCGCGAAGCGCAAATCGGCGCGCAGCAAGGACATCAGCCCGTCGATGTCGTTGCGTTCATGGGCGTCCATATAGGACTTCACCACGCCGCGTTCGTCGTCCGACAGCTTGTCGGGGCTGCGCCAGTCGAGGCGGCGGCCGGGCAGCTGCTCGCGCATCGTGCCGCGCGCCCGCTGCAGTGCGCTGGTCACCGACGCGACGGTCAGCTCAAGAGCACCGGCGGCCTTCGACGCGGGCCAGCCGAGGGCGTCGCGCAGGATGAACACCGCTCGTTGCCGCGGCGGCAGGTGCTGGACGGCGACGATGAACGCCAGCTCGATCGTCTCCCGCGCCACCACCGATTCCTGCGGGTCCTCGGGCAGCATCGGGTCGGGATAGGGCTGCAGGTACGGCAGCTCGGAATCGGGGTACAGCACGGGCGTGCGGTCGGTGCGCTTGTCCAGGAAATCGAGGCAGGCGTTGGTCGCGATCCGGTAGAGCCAGGTCCGCAGCGCGGAGCGGCCTTCGAACGACTCTCGCTTGTGCCACGCCCGCAGGAACGTCTCCTGCGTCAGGTCCTGGGCGTCCTCGTAATTCGCGAGCATCCGGTAGCAGTGCACCTGCAGCTCGCGCCGATGCCGCTCCGTGACGAGCGCGAACCGCGCCGGGTCGCCGGATCTGACCGCCGCGATGAACGTGGTCTCGTCGGTACCCAGTCTTGCGTCGGTCATGGTCGTCCATCCTTCCACCGGTGCGAGGGAGCTACCAGGATTGACGACGCGGCGGGCGATTTCTCATCGGTCGCACCGAACTGCTGTGCCCAGGCACCACAGGGCACCCGGGCACAGCAGCTCCGCATCAATGCACCGCGGTCACGAACTTGTCCGTGTAAGTCTTCCCGAGATCGATCTGCTTGCCCTTCACATCAGGATTGAACGCCTGCAGGACCGTCAGGTTGGTCTTCGGCCCGTCCGGCGGCATGATCCCGGTCGGGTTGTAGATGCCCTTCTCGTTGTCGAATGCCTTGGCGTAGGCGTCTTTCCCGGACCCGGCGTAGTAGTCGGCAGGCATCACGTCCGCCAGCTGCGCACCGTTGTGGCCCTGGATCCATTTGAGGGCCTCGACATACGCGTTGACGAGCTTCTGCACCACCTGCGGGTGGCTGTCCACGTACTTCGTGGTCATGTACAGCGACGTCGCCGGATACTGGCCGCCCAGCTGCTGCTTCGTGCCCGCCGCGGTGCGCATGTCCAGCAGGACGAACGCGGCGCCCTGGGCAAGGGCCGTGGACACCGTCGGCTCGGTCGTCATCGCACAGTCGACGTTGCCGTGCTGCAGGGCGCCGATCAGCGTGGCTCCGGCTTGCACGCCCACGCGGTGGATTTTCGTCGGGTCGACGCCGTTCTTCTGCGCCAGGTACTGGGTCAGGAAGTCCGTGGAGGAACCGAGATCGGTCACGCCGAGGTTGCGGCCGGACCAGTCCGCGGGCGAATGGATCTGGCCGCGCACCTCGTTGCGGCACAGTTCGACTTCGCCCGGCGTGGTCAGCATCGACACCACCGATTCCAGCGACTGGCCGAGGCCCTGCATGGCGATGGTGTGGTCGTAGAACCCGCCGACGCCGTCGACCTTTCCGGCGACCATGTTCGTCGTCGCGTCGACTCCGGCTCCCTCGTCCTGCAGGGTCACGTTCAGGCCTTGCTGCTGGTAGAAACCGAGCCGCTGGGCGAGCATGAACGGCAGGTAGATCTGCTTGTTCAAGCCGCCGACCATGATGCTCACCGGGGTGCCGGTCCCGCCGGTGGAGCTGGTGCCTGCGTTCTGGCTCGCGGTCGAGGCGCAGCCGGCCACGGCGAGCAGCGCCGCCGCGAGCACGGCCGCCAATTTCTTCGCGGACACGGGGATCTCCTTTGTTCGAACGGACAATCGGGGGGTCACAGGTCCGGACCGGACAACTGGGCGGGCCGCCAGCGCAGCAGCCGGCGTTCGAGGCGGGTGATCAGCCATTCGGCGATGAGCGCGACGACGCCCATGATCACCATCGCCGCCCAGACGCCGCTCGCGTCGAACGTGCCCTGGGCGTTCTTGATCAGCACGCCGAGACCCGCGTAGCCGCCGAGGAATTCGCCGACGATCGCGCCGATCAGCGCGAAGCCGAAGCTCACGTGCAGGCTCGCGATGATCCAGGTGAACGCCGAGGGCAGCACGACCTGCCGGGTCACCTGCCACCGCGAAGCGCCGAGGATGCTGGCGTTGGCGATGAACGTCCGGTCGACCTCGCGAGTGCCCTGGAAAGCGTTGAAGAACACTCCGAAGAACACCAGCACGATCACCAGCAGGATCTTCGATTCGAGGCCGAGGCCGAACGCCAGCACGAAGACCGAGCCGAGCACGATCCGCGGAATCGCGTTGAGCACCTTGATGAACGGGCCGAACACCTCCGACAGGAACCGGATCCGGCCGAGTGCGATGCCGCAGACGATGCCCAGCACCGTGCCGATCGCGAAGCCGATCAGCGCCTCTTCGATCGTCGTCCAGATCTGGCTGCCGAGCGATCCGAGCGCGGTGCCCTCGGTCACCCACGACCGCAACCGGTCGAAGATGCCCGACGGAAGCCCGTACAGCACGATCGCGTGCTGGTCTCCTTGCACGAGCAGCTGCCAGCCGCCCAGGATTACCACCAGCACCGCTGCCTGGACGGTGTGGACCAGGAAGGCGTGTGTCCGGCGGCGCGAACGGCGAGCAGCGGCTGCGGCAGCGCCAGCGGCGGGGTTCGCGGGCGAGTCCACTTCGGTCGTCATGCTCCCGCCTCCCCGCTGATCCGGGTGGTCTGCGCGTACGCCAGGTCGACCTCGGTGCGCAGGGCGTCCCAGATCCGCTGGTACAGGTCGACGAACCGGCGCTCGAACCGGATTTCCTGCACCACCCGCGGGCGCGGCAGGTCGATGGCGAACCGGGCCTTGACCGTCGCCGCCGGGCCCGCGGTCAGCACGACCACCGTGTCCGCGAGCGCGATCGCCTCTTCGAGGTCGTGGGTCACGAACACCACGGCGGGACGGGTAAGTTCCCACAGGGACAGCAGTTCGTCGGACATCTTCGCCCGCGTCTGCACGTCGAGTGCGCTGAACGGCTCGTCCATGAGCAGGATCCGCGGCTCGTTGATGAGGTTCTGCGCGAGCGCGACCCGCTTGCGCATCCCGCCGGACAGCTGGTGCGGGTACCGGTCCTCGAACCCGCTCAGCCCGACCCGGCGGATCCAGTCCCGCGCGCCGGACACCGCCGCGGCCTTGGCCACGCCGCGGAACCTCGGGCCCGCGGACACGTTGTCCAGCACCGTTTTCCAGGGCAGGATCGCGTCCGTCTGGAACATGAACCCCACCCCGGGCGTGATGCCCGAGACGTCCGCGCCGTGCACCCGGACCGAGCCGGTCGACGGCTGTTCCAGGCCTGCGACGAGGGTCAGGGTGGTGGATTTGCCGCAGCCGGTGGGTCCGACGACCGCGCAGAATTCGCCGGGAGCCACCTCCAAGTCGAGGTCGCGCAGCGCGGTGTAGGGCTCCGGGCCCTCGGTGGCGAACTGCTTGACGACGTCCCGCATGGCGATGGCGGCGCCGGGCGGTCCGGATCTGGGTGCGTGCACGGTGGCGTCCTCTCGATCGGGGCCGATTCCGTTCGAGGAGGCTAAGAAGCGCCGCGCGGCGGCGGAATGTTGCGTGCGATACCAGCGATCAGTGCGCTTTTCTCGGTTTCTGCTCATTAAGTGCACGCCGGACCGGACGATCCGGGCGTACCGGCCGCGGTTTCTTGGCATCCGCGCGGTCTCGTGGTGTCATGCGGGACGCCCCTACGACAAGTGGCAGAGCGGAGCGGTCATGTGGCGGTCACGTCCTCTCGCCTCGCAGATCCTCGTCGCCGTGCTCGGGATCCTGCTCGCCACCGTTTCGGCTGGCGCTCTGCTCTACGTGAAGCTCGCCGGACAGACCCTCGACACCCAATACGGCCAGCGCGCGCTCGGGATCGCGAAAACCGTCGCGCAGATGCCGTCCGTCCGCGACGCCCTCGTGCGGCGCGACCCCGGCCACGCCATCCAGGCCGCCGCCGAGCAGGTCCGCCGGGCCACAGGCGCGTCATACGTCGTCGTCACCGACAGGTCCGGGCTGCGCTACTCCCATCCCAACACCGCGCTCGTCGGCGAGCGCATCGAGGAACCGGTGGCGGCCCTCGATGGACAAGGCCACCTCGGCATCGACAACGGCAGCCTCGGCCGCTCCGCCAACGGCAAGGCACCGATCTCCGGCCCCGGCAGCGGGATCGTGGGCCAGGTTTCGGTGGGAATCCTCGAAGAACAGGTCACGAGCGAGCTGGTGAGCGACATTCCCTGGGTGCTCCTCTACTCCGGGTTGGCGCTGGCCATCGGGATGGCGGCGTCCCTGCTGCTTTCCCACCGGATCAAGCGCGCGACCTTCGGCCTGGAAGTCTCCGAGATCGCTTCCCTGCTCCAGGAACGCGAAGCGATGCTGCACGGCATCCGCGAGGGCATGGTGGGCCTCGACCGGCACGGCTGCGTCGAGGTGATCAACGACGAAGCCCGCCGCCTGCTCGCCATTCCCTCCGCCGCCCGCGGCCGCGATCTGAGCGAACTCGTCCCGCCCGGCCGCCTCCGCGACCTGCTCACCGCGCCCGCCGCCGACGACGAGGTCGTGCTCACCGACGAATTCCTGTTGGTGGTCAACAAAATGCCGGTCGTCCTTTCCGGACAGGACGCCGGTTCGGTGATCACCTTGCGCGACCGCACCGAAATGGAAGGCCTGGTGCGCGAACTCCACGCCGTCACCGGTCTGACGACCGCTCTGCGCGCACAGGAACACGAATTCGCCAACCGGCTGCATGTCCTGTCGGGACTCCTGGGCCTCGGCGAAGCGGAGGAAGCCGGCCGCTACCTCACCGAAATCGCGCACGGCCCCGCCGCGCAGGCGACCGATCTGCGCGCCCGGTTCTCCCCGCCCGAACTCGCCGCGCTGCTTTCGGCCAAGGTCGCCATCGCCGCCGAACGCGACGTGCGCCTCGAGGTCGATCCCGGTTCCGGGCTCGACCTCAGCACCGCCGACCCCGGCGCGCTCGTCACCGTTCTCGGCAATCTCATCGACAACGCCGTCGACGCCGTTGCCGGACAGCCGGGAGAACGCCGGGTGCGCGTTCTCGTCGACACCCTCGGCCCGGACGTCCGCGTGGTCGTCTCCGACACCGGGCCCGGCATCCCCGAGGAAACGCTGCACGAGATCTTCATTGACGGCTACTCCACGAAAACTCCTCGCCCCGGCATGCGGCGCGGCCTCGGTCTCGCCCTCGTCTACCGGCTGGTGCGCCGGTCCGGCGGGTCGATCACGGTGGACGGTTCGGCCGGGGCGCGATTCGACGTGCTGCTCCCGAATTCCCGTTCCCGCGCCGCGCTCGCGCCGGCGGAGTACGCATGACCATCCGGACTCTCGTCATCGACGACGACTACCGCGTCGCCGCGATCCATGCCGCCAGCATCGACCGCGTGCCCGGCTTCGCCTCCGTCGGCCAGGCCCACACCGCGGCGGAAGCCCGCGCCCGTGTCGAGGAACTCCAGCCCGACCTGCTGCTGCTCGACGTCTACCTGCCCGACGAAGACGGCCTCTCCCTGCTGCGCGATCTGCGCTCGGGAGGCGCCCCGCCCGGATGCATCGTCATCACCGCTTCCCGCGACCTCGGCACGGTCCGTTCCGCGATCCAGCTCGGCGCCGCCTACTACCTGGTCAAGCCGTTCGGTTTCGAGCAGCTGCGCGAACAGTTGACGGCGTACCGGAGCTGGTGCGAACGCGCCTCCGGGAGCGGCGACGTCGATCAGGCCACAGTGGACAGTCTGTATTCCGCTCTCCGCGGCCCCGCGCCACGCACGGACCCGCTTCCGCCGACCATGCGCAAGGTGCTCGACACGCTCCGCCGGGCCGGGCAGCCGCTCGGCGCCGAAGCGCTCGCGAGCACGCTGGGCATCAGCCGTCCCACGGCGCAACGCCATCTGAGCGAATTGCACCGCCGCGGTTTCCTCAGCCTCGAACTGGAGTACGGGAGCGCGGGCCGCCCGACGCACCGGTACGCGGTCGCCGCCGAGCGCTGATCCGGGCGGCCCGGACTCCCGGCGCGAACCCGGCGAACAGACCCTTCCGCGCAATCGGCGATATCCCGGGCAGGACAAGGGAATCCGGTTGCTCCCATCGGGGTTTCCCGGTGGCCGGGGCGCCGGCGGCGGGCGATCATTCAGCGGAACCGGCGCGACCGGAGCGTCCGGCCGCCCGCCCGCCGGAGCACCGAAGGGATCGCCATGGCCGCCACCGGCCCGATCGACCACGTCGTCGTCCTGGTCCAGGAAAACCACACCACCGACAACTATTTCCGCTCGATGGCCGCGTTCGGCGCGAACGTCGCGACCGGCTGGCCGGTCTCCCCCAACCCGCCGAAGTCCGACCAGCCGCACGACCGCAAGGCCTACTACCGCTGGCTCACGAAGAAGAGCACCGGCGCGCACGTCCAGTTCGACACCGTCGCCGACCTGCCGTTCTACGCCTGGCTCGCGGCGAGCGGCGCGTTCGTCGAGAACCACTGCGCGGGCTACGGCACCAATTCGACGCCGAACCACCTGCTCATCGTCGGCGGCCAGACGCCCACGCTGCGCAACCCGCCGCGCAGCCAGGCCGACCCGGTGTGGGACATGCCGTCCCTGCCCGGGCTCGCCGCCGACCACGGCGTGAGCTGGAAGGCCTACACCGGCGCCAGCGGGTATCCGGTCGAGTTCTACCAGCAGCTCAAGGGGTCGCCCAACATCGTGCGTTCGGCCCAGATCATCGCCGACGCCCAGTCCGGTGCGCTGCCCGCGCTGTCGATGGTCTGGCACGACTCGCCGTATGACGAGCACCCGCCCGCGGACGTCAGCAAGGGCGAGGACACCGTGTGGCAGGTCGTCGACGCGATCGTGAAGGCCGGACTGTGGGACTCGACGGTCTTCCTCCTGACCTGGGACGACTGGGGCGGCTTCGACGACCACGTGGCCACGCCGAACGTCGAGATCACCCCGGACGGCGTGCAGCTCGCCTACGGCCCGCGCGTGCCGCTGCTGATGTTCGGCGGCCGGGTCAAACCCGGCATCGACCACCGCTGGTCCTGGCATCCGAGCATCCCGAAGACCGTCATCGACCTGCTGAAGCTGCCGAAGCTGGGCGTCCCCCGCGTCGACGGCGACCACGGGCTCGCCGATCTTGTCGACCTCTCCCCCGGCGCGAAACTGAACCCGCCGCCCCCGGCGCATGGCACCGCGATCACCCAGCCCACGCCGCCGAAACCCACTCCGACCCCGACTCCGGTGCCCCCGCCTCCGGTCGCCAAACCCGCTCCGGTCGGGCCGATCCTGCTGCGCGGCGGGGGCACGCTGCCGCCGCCGAATGATGTGCCGTTGACCGTCCACTGAGGACTGACCGGCCCGGCACACCCGGGCCGCATGGCGTCGGACAGCACTGCCGTCAGCTCTCAGGCAAGTACTTGCCTATGGGGAAAACGCGAGGTACTTTCTCCTCAGGCAAGTACTTGCCTGAGAGAGTGCGCCGCGGAGGAGTGGCAGCAGTGAGCGAACCAACGAACGAGCCGACGCCCGAAGAAGCGGCGGCGGCGCTGCGCACGGCCCGCGAGAGCCGGGAGCGGATGCTCGCGTCCGCGCTGGGCGCTCGGTGGATTCCGGTCGTCGCCGGTCTGGTCGTGTTCGGCTACACCGTGGCCATCGATCTGCTCCCCTGGACGCGACCCTGGCTGACCTTCGTCGTGCTGGCCGTCGCGCTGATCCTGGTCGTGCTCCTGCGCACCAGGACCGGCGGCAGCCTGCTCGGCCAGCCGGTCTCGGTGTCGAGCCGGGCCTTGCCGCCCGCCGTCTTGCGCGTCGCGCCTGTCCTCGGGCTGGCGATCGTCGCGGCCGTCGCCGTCCCCTTGCTGCACATCCCGCACGGCACGATCGTCTACGGCGCGCTGGCCGGGCTCTATATCATCTTCCTCGGCCCCAGGTTCCAGCTGTGGCTGCTTCGCCGGCGAGACAAGGACTGAACGGTGGCCGAGCTCGACCAGCTCCTGTTGGACCCGACGAGACTGGCCATCGTCGCGCTGCTCTCCGCCGCCGAATGGGCGGAGTTCGGGTTCGTGCGCGACGCGGTGAAGCTGTCCGACTCCGCACTGTCCAAACAGGTCTCCACGCTGTCGAAGAACGAGTACGTCGACGTCCGCAAGGGCTACGTCGGCAAGCGGCCGCGGACGTGGCTCAACCTGACCGACAGCGGCCGCGACACCCTCGCCGGACACCTCGCCGCCCTCCAAACCATTGCCGTGCAAGCACGTTCGGACGGCGCCAAGCAACCGCGCGACTGACTCGGCGCCGCGCGGACCGGGTCACGGCGAGGACGGCGGCACCGGACCGTTCGCCTGGTCAGCGCCGCCGATCGTCTGCCACAGCCGCCGCGCTTTCTCGTGGTGTTGCTGCGCCAGATCAGGGACGCCGGCCGCGGCGTCGAGATCGCCGATCAGCTGCCAGCACGCGGCTTCATCCTGCCGGTCGCCATGCCGGTGGAACACCTCCGCGGCGCGCTCCAGCACCGGCCCCGCCCGGTCCCGATCACGCTGGCCCGCATAGACACGGCCGACTTCCAGCAACGTGTACGCGGCGCACCGTTCGTCGGCCAGATCCTCGAAGGCCGAAAGCGCCTGCCACAGACAGCGCAGCGCCTCCTCCGGATCACCGCGCTGGTCGTGCAGACGACTGCACCGGCGCAGCACGACAGCCACCCGATGCCCGTCGCCGAGCGCCCTGGCCTGGCGCAGCGCGGCGTCGAACCAGAACTGCGCCTCGTCGAGGTCGCCCCGCACGAGCCGCAGCACGCCGATGGAACACGACAGCTGCGCTTCGAGATGCGGATCGCCCTCGGCGACCACGATGGCGTGCGCCTGCTCGACCCGGTCGAGGGCTTCGGCGTAGCGGCCCTGGACCCGGCTGACGGTGCCCAGCATCGTCATCGACAACGCCTCGCCGCGCTTGTCCCCTCGTCCCTGGCACAGCCTGGCCGAGGATTCCAGCGCCCGGGTCGCCGCGTCGAACTCGTCGCGGTAGATGTGCAACTGCGCCAACCCGCGCAGCAGTACCGATTCGCCCCGGACATCGCCCACGGCCACCACCGCGTCCAGCGCCAGCCGGTGCCCGTGCTCCCAGTCCTGATACCGGCACCGGTGGTCGTAGTAGGTGACGGCGGCGGCCGCCAGTTCCCAGGCCGGCTCGGCCATTCGCCAGTCCGCGGCCAGTTTCACCGCGGCGAGCAGGGTGTCGCGTTCCGCGTCGAACCAGCCGGCCGGGTCGGCCAGAAGCCGGTCCGCAACCGCGCCGGTCAACGGACGGCGCGGCGCGGAAGCGGGCACCGGGACCAGAATCCCGGCGGGCAGCCGGGCGGCGGCGCGCCCGGCGAGATCCAGCCAGGACGCCAGCACCCGGGCGATCGCGTCCCGCTTCTCCTCCTCGGGCAGCCCGGCGGCGACCTCGACGGCGCAGGTCCGGATCAGGTCGTGCAGGCGGTACCGCGGCTGGCCGACGGCGTCGGTGGCGGTCAGCCGCACCAGGTTGGCGTCCACGAGGAGGTCGAGCACCTCGTCCGCGTCCGGGCGGTCCAGCAGCGGGCCGAGCACCCAGCCGGGCAAGGTGCAGGCGCCGAGCAAGCCCAGCAGGCTCAGCGCGCGCACCGCGTCGGCGGGCAGCAGCCGCAGGCTCAGCCCGACGCTGGCGCGCACGCTCAGGTCCCCGATCTTCAGCTCGGCCAGCCGCCGGGATTCGTCCTCGAGCCGTTCCCGCAGCACCCGCAGCGTCCAGGCCGGGCGGCCGGCGAGCTTGGCGCCCGCGATCCGGATCGCCAGCGGAAGGTTGCCGCAGCAGCCGAGGATCGCGTCGGCCTCCTCGGGTTCCTGCTCGACCCGCCGCTGCCCAACGATGCCGGTGAACAGTTCCCGCGCTTCCGGCGGGCTCAGCATGTCCAGGTCGAAACGGCGGGCACCGGGCAGATCTGTCAACAAGGTGCGGCTCGTAATCACGACCGCGCAGCCACCCGCCCCGGGCAGCAACGGCAGCACTTGATCGGCGTGGCCCGCGTCGTCGAGCACCACCAGCATCCGGCGCCCGGCCAGCAACGACCGGTACAGCGCGGCCCGAGCCGACAGCCCGTCCGGGATTCCGCTGCCGGTGATCGAGAGCGCACGCAACGCCTCGGCCAGCATCAGGGCCGGGTCCTGCGGCTCGTCCGAGGTCGCGGCGAGGTCGAGGTAGAGCTGGCCATCCGGGAAAGCGGCGCTCGCCAATCGCGCGGCGTGGGTCGCCAGACAGGATTTGCCGACCCCGGGACCGCCCGCGATAACCGCCACCGGGACGCGGTCCGGCTCCGGCGCGTCGAGCAGCCGGGCGATTTCGGCGAGCGTGTCGGCCCGGCCGACGAAGTCCGGGACGTCCAGCGGCAGTTGGCGCACCGGCAGCGCCATGACCGGTTCGGGGGTTTCCGTTGGTACGGCGGAGGATCCGGTCGCCGGGACCTCCAGTGCGGGATCGGCGGTCAGGATGCGCTGGCGCAGCGCCTGGACCGGCGGGGTCGGGTCTACGCCGAGCTCGCCGGTCAGGGTCCGGCGCAGCCGTTCGTAGGCCTGCAGTGCCTCGCCCTGCCGACGGCACCGGTAAAGGGCGACCATCAAGTGTTCGGCGATCTGCTCGTCGTAGGGATGCTCGCGGGCCAGGACCCGCAATTCCTCGACGACCTCGCGATGCCGTCCCAGATCCAGTTCGATGCCCAGGCAGCGTGCGTGCACGGCCACGCGCTGGTCGTTCAGCCGTGCCGCTTCGGCCTCCAGAACCCGGCTGGAGATGTCGGCCAAAGCGTTGCCGCGCCAGCAGGCCAGCGCGCGCCGCAGCGCGGCAGCGGTCTCGGCCGGGTCCGTACTCCGTTCGGCGAGGTGCCGCTCGCGGTCGAACTCCAGCAAGTCGAGCTGATCCGGCGCGAGGCGGATCAGGTAGCCGCCGCGGCGCGTGCTGATCAACGAGGCGGGCGCTCCGCACCCGGCGAGATTGCGGCGCAGCCCGGACACTGCGTCCTGGACCTGGCGCACCGCGGTGGCGGGTTCTTTCCCGTCCCACATCACCGTGACGAGCCTGCCCATGGCGACGAGGTTGTTGGCGTCGAGCAGAAGCGCGGCCAGCATCTTGGCCTGCCGCGGCCCGTCGAAGCGGACCTCGCGCCCGGCGATCCGGGCGTGCAGCGGCCCCAAAACGCCGAATCGCATGTTCCCCCCAGAACAGCGCCGCCCCGGCAGCTCTCGCGCTAGGACAAATCTAGGACGACCGGCGGGAGCGTGTCCATAGCGTCCCGCTCGCCGGCACCGGAGACCGGCAGGCGGGCGGTGCCCGGCGTCCAGTCGCACCAGCGCGCCTGAGGACAACCGACGGTTTTGGGGGAATAGTCATGTTTTCCACGCATCACCGCCTCAGATCCCGGCTCCTGGCCGGGCTGATCGGGGCGGTTCTCGGCGGGGCCGCGCTGGTCACTGTCAGCACGCCCGCTTCGGCCGCGACCGGCGGCCAGATCGTGAGCATCGCCAACGCGAACCTCGGCAAGGGGTACTGCAGCACGAACAGCGCCGGCGGCACCGGCTTCGACAACAGCTGCACGGGCGGCGGCGAATTCTGGTGCGGCGACTTCGTTTCCTGGGTGTGGCAGCAGGCCGGGGTGCCCGTTCCGGCCAGCGCGCCCGCCTCGGTCCCCAGCTGGATGAACGTCTCCGCCTATCACTCGCTCGGCAGTGGATACGTCCCGCAGCCCGGTGACGCGGTCATCTTCGGCGACGACCGGTACCCGACCGACGGTTCCCACATCGCTATCGTCACCGACTACAGCAACGGGCTGCTGTCCGACGTCGGCGGCGACGAGGGCGGCAGCGGAAGCGGCAGCGCTTTCTGGTCCAGCAGCAAGGTCCAGGCCGACGAGGGCAACGGCGGCCCCTGGAATCCGCACGACAAGCTGTTCCCCGGCAAGAGTTACGAGATGTGGGTGCTCGGCTACGTCAGCAGCGGCACGTCCACGCCTCCCCCGCCGCCTCCGAGCACGCTGCCGCAGGGCGGCTCCGGGATCGCGGCCGACACCAACGGCGGCTTCGCCACCGCTTGGCGTGGCCGCGACGCCAACAACAGCCTCTGGGTCGGCACCGGTTCCGGCACCTCTCTGGCGTCGTACGGCGACCCGTGGGCGCTCGGCGTCGCCGCGAACACCAAACCCTCGATCGCCACGTTCCCGGACGGCAGCTGGGTCACCGCGTGGCAAGGCCGCGATGCCGGGAGCAGCCTGTGGATCGCCACCGGCAAGGGCAATTCCATCACCGCCAAGGGCAACCCGTGGGCGCTCGGCGTAGCCCCGAACACCAGCCCCTCGATCGTCCCGCTCCCGAACAACCAGTGGGCGGTCGCCTGGCAGGGCCGCGACGCCAACAACAGTCTCTGGCTGGCGACCGGGCAAGGTGCGTCCATCACCGCCAAGGGCGCTCCGTGGTCTCTCGGCGTCGCACCGGGTACGAGTCCTTCGCTGGCGCCGTTGTCCAACGGCGGCTGGGAAGTCGCTTGGCAGGGCCGCGATGCCAACAACAGCCTCTGGCTCGGCACCGGGTCCGGCGTCGCTCTGTCTTCCTACGGCGATCCCTGGGCGTTGGGCGTTGCCGCCAACAGCAGCCCCTCGATCGTCACGCTGCCCGACGGCGGATTTGAAGTGGCGTGGCAGGGCCGGGACGCCAACAACAGCCTGTGGCTGGCCTCCGGCCGGGGCTCGTCCATCACCGCCAAGGGCGACCCGTGGGCGTTGGGGGTCGCCGCAGGCACCAGTCCTTCGCTGGCACCGCTTTCCAACGGCGGCTGGGAAGTCGCCTGGCAAGGCCGCGATGCCAACAACAGCTTGTGGCTCGGTACCGGGGCCGGGACCTACTTCTCCTCCTACGGCGATCCGTGGGCGTTGGGGGTAGCCGCGAACGCCAGCCCGTCGATCGTCACGCTGTCCAACGGTGGCTTCGAGGTGGCTTGGAAGGGCCGGGACGCCAACAACAGCTTGTGGCTGGCGACCGGCCGGGGTTCGTCGATCTCCGCGAAGGGCGACCCCTGGGCGCTCGGCGTCGGCTGACCCGTCCTCGTGTCCTGCGGGCGCGCCCCGCAGGACACGAGGCGTTCCTACTGGATCGGGCGGGTGACCAGTTCGTCGAAATCCCGGTCGGGCAGGGTCCGGTTGAGCTTCAGCAGTTCCTCGGCGTGCAGGCCGACGGCATACCGGGTGTCCGGCGGATCAGCTTCCACGGCCCGCCGGATGGTTTCGGCGACGACCGCGGGATCGGCGCCGTCCGCGAGACCGGTTTCGGACTTGCTCGCCATCGCCTCGGCCATTCCCGCGTACGGGCCATGACCGGAGTATTCCCTTAGCTGCGCGGCGGTCTGGTCCTCGAATTCGGTTTTGATGATGCCGGGCTGAATCACCACTACCTCGATGCCGAAGGGGCGGACCTCCATGCGCAGCGTGTCGGAGTAAGCCTCGAGCGCGTGTTTGGAGGCGTAGTACCAGGCACCGAGCGGGAGGCTGATCTCCCCGCCGATCGAGGAGACATTCACGATCCGGCCGGACCCCTGCGCGCGCATCGCTGGCAGCACAAGCTGGACGAGCCTGGCCGGCGCGAACACGTTGACCTGGAACTGATCCCGCGCCGCGTCCAGCGGGACGTCTTCGGCGGCTCCGTGCAGCACCGTCCCGGCGTTGTTGATCAAGACGTCGATCCGGCCCTGTTCGTCCAGGACCGTGCGGACGACGCGGTCGAGGTCGGTCTCGCTCCGGGCGTCCATGGCGAGCGGATGTCCGCCTGCGTCGCGGAGGTAGTCCATTTTGGACACTCGTCGCGCGGCTCCGTAGACGGTGTAGCCCGCCTTCGGCAGTTCCAGAGCGGTGGCGCGGCCGATTCCCGCTGACGCCCCGGTGAGCAAGCACACCTTCGACATGGTTCAGGCCTCCCAGGCGACGGGCAGGTGGTGGACGCCGTAGATGAGCATGTCGGAGCGCAGGGCGACGTCTTCGGAGGGAACGGCGAGGCGCAGCGACGGGAACCTCGTCAGCAGGGCGGGCAGGGCGACCCGCATTTGGACACGCGCGAGTTGCTGGCCGAGGCATTGGTGGATGCCGTGGCCGAAGGCGACATGTCCGCTCGTTTTGCGGCGCAGGTCGAGCTTTTCCGGTGCGGGAAAGTGCGCGGGGTCGTGGTTGGCCGCGGGCACCGAGATGGTCACCGACTCCCCCGCCGTCACCGGTTCACCGCCGAGTTCGAGGTCTTCCAACGCGGTGCGCACGGTGAACGGGATAATGCTCAGGTAGCGCAGCAGTTCTTCGACCGCGTTGTCGGCCAGCTCTCGGTCGTCGCGCAGGAGGGCGAGCTGGTCAGGGTGTTCGAGCAGCGCGAAGAGGCCCAGCGCGAGCATGTTCGTGGTGGTGTCCAAGCCCGCGGCCAGCAGCGAGAAGCCGATGTTGACCAGTTCGGTGTCAGTGAGGTCGCTGCCGGTGAGATCGCTGAGGATGTCGTCCGCGGGGGCTTTTCGTTTGGCAGCCACCAATTCGCCGATGACGCCGAGCACCGCGCCGTAGGCTTCGCCGATCTCCTCCGGCGTGTTGTCCAGCCGGAAAAGCGCGAGCGCGTGCTGCTGGAACCGGTCGCGTTCGGCGTAGGGAACCCCGAGCAGTTCGCAGATCGTCTGCGCTGGCAGCGGTTGCGCCAGTGCCGGGACGATGTCGGCCGGGCTGCCGCGTTCGGCCATGGCGTTCAGGCAGTCGTCCGCGATCTCCTGGATCCGTTCGGTGAGCCGACGCATCCTGCGGACGGTGAACTGACCGGCGAGCAGCCGCCGGTAGCGGGTGTGCTCGGGTGCGTCCATGCTGCCGAACATTCCCGGCGGCGCGGGTTGATCGCTGGCGGCGGCGCCGGGGATCGGCAGGTGCCGCAGTTCGGCTCGCGCGCTGAACCGGCGGTCGGCCAGCACTTCGCGGGCCAGCGCGTGTCCGGTCACCAGCCATCCGGCGTGTCCGTCCGGGTAGTCCAACCGGCTGAGCGGACTCTTCTCGCGCAGTTCGGCCAGCCCCCGCGGCGGGTCGAACGGCAGGCCGGCCGGACGTTCGGTCGGCAGTGTCCTGGTCATCGCCAGCTCCCTTCCCGTGAACCTCTTGCGGGAAACGGTAGGGCGATGTTTTATTTGCTCGCAAACGTTGAATTCATATCTATGCAGGCAGTGGCCGATTTATCGATGCACTAGCTTGCAGCTGAATGCACCGGTGGCGGATCCGGTCGAGGGCGGAGACGATGTCAGGCGGCAGGTTGAACTACCCGGAACGACAGCGCATCGCGGCCGGATTGGCGGACGGGCTGAGCTACGCCGAGATCGGCCGACGGCTGGGCAGGCCGAAGTCGACGGTGATCCGCGAGGTCGCCCGCAACGGCGGAGCGCACGACTACCGGGCCGACCGCGCCGAACAGGCCGCCCGGCGACGAGCGCGCCGCCGCACCCCCGCGGCGCCGCCAGCCCCGCCGGTTCGGGCAGCGGCGGATCCGCGGACCCGGAGCGACTTCGAGACGCGCTTCGCGCGGATGGCCGCCCAGACCGGAATGCCGTCGATGATGGCGCGGGTGCTCATCTGCCTGTTCACCGCCGAATCCGGCAGCCGCACCGCGACCGAACTCGCCGCCCGGCTGCGCGTCAGTCCCGCGTCGGTCTCCAAAGCGGTGGCCTGGCTGGAAGAACGCGGCCTGCTGCGGCGCGAGCGGGACGGCCGCCGCGAGCGCTATCTCATCGACGACGACGTGTGGCAGCGGGCCTGGCTCGCCAGCATGGAAGGCATCGCCCAGTGGGCCGATTTCACCCGCCACGGCGCGGAACTGTTCGGCGGGGACACGCTGGTCGGCGCGCGGCTCCTCGAGACAAGCCACTGGCTTCAGCACATCCGGCAGGACATGATCGACGCCGCCGGGCACTGGCGGCAGGGTTCGCGCGCCGCGCGGTCTTGACCTCCAGCGAACTGGAGGTGCCAGGGTGCTCGCATGACCATCTGGATTTGCGGGACCTGCGGCGTCGAGCATCCCGACACCGCGGAGCCGCCCGCCGGGAGCTGCCGGATCTGCGCCGACGAACGGCAGTACGTCCGCGCCTCCGGGCAGGTTTGGACCACAATGGACAAGCTGGCCGCCGAGCCGCACGACCTGGTCCACGAAGAACCGGAACCGGGCATCCATCGCCTGCACCGAGAGCCGGAGTTCGGCATCGGCCAGTGGACCTACGTCGTCCAGACCGATGAAGGCAACCTCCTGTGGGACCCGCCCAACGCCCTCGACCAGCCGCTGCTCGACAAGATCGCCGAACTCGGCGGCGCCGCGGCGATCGCGGCCAGCCATCCGCACATGTACGGCTCGCAGGTGAGCCTGAGCCACCATCTCGGGAACGTTCCGGTACTGGTGCATTCCGCGGACCGGCAGTGGGTGCGACGGGAAGACCCGGTGATCCGCGAATGGCATGGCGCGGAACGGATCCTGCCCGGAATCACCCTCGTCGAAGCGGGCGGGCACTTCCCGGGCGCCGCTGTCGCCCACGTCGCGGCGGGCGCGCTGCTGGTCGGCGACACCATCGTGCCGGTCGCCGCGCCGGGCTGGGTGACGTTCATGCGCAGCTACCCCAACCAGATCCCCCTGTCCGCCGGCCTCGTCCAGCGGCTCGCGGACCGGCTGGAGCCTTACGAATTCGACCGGCTCTACGCCCTGACCGGGGCCGCTCTGCGGACTGACGCGAAGGCCGCCGTGCTTCGCTCCGCCCAGCGCTACATCGCCTGGGTCGACGGCACGAACGACCATCTCGGCTGATCTGCGTTGCCTCGCCGACTACTGTTCCCGCCATGGCGAAGTGGACCCGGTGGTTCCAGCTCGACGGTTGTTCCGACGCGCTCGGGCAAGACGAGCACGCCTTCCTCGCCGCGCTTCAGCACGCGGCCGCGCAGTGGGACGTCGGCTACGCCGCCAGCTGGGCGATCCGGGACGAGGAGGAGCACCCGTGCCTGCTCGCCGTCGTAACGCTCAGCGACCCCGTCCGCCGCGTCAGCCTGGGCCAGTACGGCGTGCACTACCGGAACGAGCGCGCGCGAGGCGACCTGCTGCACGACTGCCTGCACGAACTCCCGGACGAGCCGACACCGCTCGCCATCGACGCGAGCGGCTCCCCCGAGCACCTTGCCGCCGAGTGCGCGGCTTGGTTCGAGGCGATTCTGCGCAAGCCACTGGCACTGGGTCGGCCACGGTCGACTTGACGCCGAAACCGGGAAGTTCGGCGACATCAAAGGATCCGCTCTCGCACGAACGCCACGTGCGCTGACCTTTGACCGCGGCGAGGCGTGCGTTCGAGCTGGGGACGGCCGCGCGACCGTCCCCAGCTCGAACCCGCTCAGTTTTCCGGCGTCACCGAAACGACTTTAATGGTCCACGGGCAATACTGCTTCACTTTCCATTCCCCCGCATTGCTGACTTCGTGCGGCTGTCCGTCGCACGCTTCAATAGTGCTGTCGGCCCAGTGGAATGTCGCGGGGTCGATGTGCCAGTCGTATCCGGTGTTGACGCCGGAGGAGCCCCGGACGATGTCCCCGACGGGAATTCCCGGATGGGTGGCCTGGCCGTTCATGAGTCTGACCGCCTGGTCCGCGTCGGCCTGCTTGAGCAGTTCGACCCGGTAGACGTCGCCGCTGGAGAACACCTGGATCGTGGCGATGTAGGCAGAGTCTTGCGCGGCGGCGGTCGCCGGGCCGCTTCCCAGCAGCAGCGCGCCGGCGGCCGCCGTGCCCGCCAAAACCGTCGTGAGCGTACGCATGTGCGGTTCCTCCCTTGTCGTCCTTCTCGGGGCGATTGCCGCCCGTTTCCGACCGTAGCGTCGGATCGGCGGGGAGGAATCAAGCTTTCGTGCACGGTGAATGCATATTCGTCCCGATACCGAGAGCGAGCAGTTTCAGGAGCTTTCCGCTTCCGCCACTATCCTGCGACAGCGCGGCCAACTGCCGAAGCGGCGATGGAAGTCCGCCGCAAGAGTGTCACCAGCGGCGACGACCAGCCGGACCACTACCGGGTGCAGCACCGTCCGGCCGATCGCGCTGGCGAGGGCCGGGACGTGCCGGGAGATCCGTTCCGAACTGCCTGCGACGAATATTCCAATAGACCCTCAATCCCGCTCAACCGAGCCTAAATAATCCTCAAATCGCCCGCTTCCGGCTCCGCGCCGTCGTAGTGTTTCCGCTACTGGATTACGAGAAAGCACAGCTGTCCGTCAGGGGGAATCATGCTGGAAGCATTCGTCATTCTGGGCGGGGTCGTGATCGTTCTGCTCGCGGTGGGGCTGGTCGTGGTTTCGAAGGACGCCGGCCGCAAGGCCAGCCGGGACACCGCGCGCCCGGAGCAGCGCACCGGCGCCCAGCGCGGTTACTTGTTCCTCGACCAGCCCTGGAGCTGACCACCCGGCGCGGGCGGGCGTCAATCCCGTCCGGCGTGGACGATCTTCTCGGCGAGCAGCCGGGGGTTGGTGAACACGACCTCGTGACTGCCCGGCAATTGCACCAGCCGGTGCAGTCCGAGCCGTCCGGACATCTTCGGATGCCACCCCCACTCGCCGGGAGGCAGCGCCGTGTCGTCGGTGCAGTTCAGGAAGCTCTTGGCGATCTCCAGCCGGGAGAACCTCGACAGGTCGAGCCGGTCGAGGAAAGGCCGGTACGGCGTCGGAGACAACTGGCGGTAGGCGGCAGCCGCGCGGTCGAGGCCGACGTCCTGGATGAACGCCTCGCGCCAGATCGGGAACGGCAACATCACCGTGTTGTCGCCCGACCCGCGGGCCAGCTCCGCGAACAGCTCGCGGTAGTGCGGCGGCAGATCGTCCTCGACGCTGGTGCCCGGCCTCGGCACGAACGCGCTCCAAAACACCAGGCGCCGCAACCGTTCCGGGATCTCCTCGGCGACCCGAGCGATCACCGACCCGCCGAAACTGTGGCCGACCAGCACGACGTCCGAAAGATCCCGGTCCACGCCGAACCGCTGGATCGAGCGCACGCAGTCCTCGTGAGTGACCGCCTTGTCCACGCCCTTGCCGTGCCCGGCGACAGTCGGGCTGTGCGCGGCGTGCCCGAGTTCTTCCAACCGGGGAACGACCGCGTTCCAGGCCGAGCCGTCGTGCCAGGAACCGTGCACCAGAACGAACGTGAGCATGACCGAACCTCCGTGAGCCGATGTGCGGAACGGGGCGAAGGGCAGAAGCTAATACCGGCTCCGGGGAGCGGTCCCGGGCGCCGATCCCTCGGCGGACTGGACACCCGCTGAACATCCGCTGGACCCGCCGCCTCGGCGCCTTGCGAGGCCCCGCGCGGAGCCAACACAGTGGGAGGACACGGAAAACGAGGGGGTTGTCATGCTCAGAGCCAGCGCACTCACGGCCGTCGCGGCGGGCTTCGTCGCCGCTGTCCCGTTCGTCACGGGCGCGGCGGCGCACGGGTACGGGTGCTGGACCACCGGCCCGATCGAGCTGGCCAACGAAGGGGTGTGGAGGTACTTCAACCGGGTTTCGTGGTGTGTCCAGGACGCGAAGATCACGTCGGTCCAGCTGGCGATCACGCACGAGGTCGTCAACCAGGCCTGCCGGTGGGTGGGCGTGCTCGAGCAGGAGCAGGAACCCGCGAAGGACGGCATCGGCCGGACGGTCTACGACCGGGGCGAGTTCTCGTGTCCGGGCACGATCGGGGCCGACGGGGTGAACCCGTGGCTGGCCGTCACCGTCGAGCCGGACGGCACCTACACGGTGGACAAGAGCGGCATCCGCTGGTGACGTCCCGCGGAACCGCCGTCATTCGTCGCGGCGGAGCCGGGAAAGGAGCGCGAGCGTCCGGGTCTCCCCCGGACCCTGCCCGGTCTCGCGGTGCACGGCGAGCGCGTTGCGGGCGTGTTCGGCGGCGGCCGCGGGCTCGTCGCGGGCGAGCAGGGCGCCGGCCAGCGCCGTCAAGGCCTGGCCCTCCAGCGCCCGGTAGCCGGCCCGCTCGGCGAGCGCGAGAGCCTGCCGGGCGGGTTCCGGGTCCGCGGTGACCGTCGTCAGGCCGATGAGGGCGTCCGCTTCCGGGTACCGGTCGCCGGTCTCGCGGATGAGGGCGAGGGCCTGTTCGTACCGGCGGATCGCCTCCGGCCGGTCGCCGAAGCGGGCGAGCACGGCCGCCAGAGCCGCCAGCGCCTCCGCCTCCGTGCGCGGATCGCCTGCTTCCCGGGCGAGCGCGAGCCCCGTGCCGGCGCATTCGAGCGCCATGGCCCGGTGGCCGCGATCGCCGTGCGCCAGGGCCAGCCGGCTGCGGGTTTCCGCTTCGCCGCCCCGGTTCCCGGCCTCGCACTGCAGGTCGAGGGACTGGCAGAGCAGTTCCACCGCCTCGGCGGTCCGGCCGCGGGCCTGCTGGGTCTGCCCGAGGTTGGCGAGGCTGATCGCTTCGCCGTACCGGGACCCGATGCGGCGGTACCGGTGCAGCGCCTGGGTGTAGTGCCCGGCGGCTTCGGCGAGCCGGCCCATTTCCCAATAAACGAGCCCGAGATTGCCGAACGCGACCGCCTCCCCGGCCGCCTGGCCGATCCGCCTGCTGAGCGCCAGCCCGCGGCCGAACCGGTACGCGGCGGCGGCGAGCCGCCCGGACTGCCAGTAGACGCACCCCAGGTTGCCGAGCACCGCGGCCTGCGCCTCGACCCAGCCCGCCTGCCGCGCGAGCAGCAACGACGCCGTGTACTGCCGGACCGCCTGCTGGTACCGGCCCTGGCGGAAGTACAGGTCCGCGAGGCTGAGCCGGACGGCGGCCCGGGCGCGGGGTTCGCCGTCCGCGTCGGCGGCGGCCAGGCCCGCTTCGGCGACCGCGAGCCATTCGACGCGGCGCATGCACATCCAGAAGTACCCGCGCAACGCGTCGGCGAGCCGCCACGCCATCGGCCGCGGGCCGCCATCGGCCGCGAACCGCACGGCGGCGACCAGGTTGGCGCGTTCGGTGTCCAGCCACGCCGAGGCCTCGCCCAGCCCGGCGAACACCGTCGGGACGCCGGACACCGGCAGCCGCAGCATGTGCGGGTACAGGAGACGGGCGGCACCGTCCGCTGATGCCAGGTACCAGTCGTACAGGCGGCGCAGCGTCCGTTCGCGGTCCTCGGCGGGCTCCAGCTGTGCGGCTTGTTCGGCGGCGTACCGGCGAAGCAGGTCATGGAAGCGGTACCGGTCGGGCGCGCGTTCGACCAGGTTCGCGGCGGCGAGCCGGTCCAGCAGGACGGCCGCCCGCACTGTCTCGATGCCAGCCAGCGCCGCCACAGCCCTGGCGTCGAAATCCGCGCCGGGAATCAGGCTCAGCAACCGGAAAAGCCGCTGGGCGGCGGCGGGCAGGGCGGCGTGGGACAGATCGAAAGCCACCCGCACCGCGGTCTGTTCGTCGCCCGGCACCGCGAGGGCGGCGAGGAGGTTGCCTTCGCGCAGTTCCGCGACGTAGTCCTCGATGCCCGTGCTGGGCCGGTCGGCGAGGTTGGCGGCCGCGATCCGCAGCGCGAGCGGGAGATGGACGCACAGTTTGGCGAACTCGGCCGCCGCCTCGGACTCGGCTCGGACGCGCTCGTGGCCCAGCACGCCCGCGAGCAGTTCGAGGGCTTCGTCGGGGCTGAGCACGTCGATCGTGATCCGGCGCGCGCCGTTCACCGCGACGAGACCGGTCAGGCGGTCTCGCCCGGTCACGACCGTCAGGCACCCGGGTCCGGCGGGCAGCAACGGCCGGACTTGATCCGGGTTGACGGCGTTGTCGAGCAGGACCAGGATCCGCCGATCGGTGGTGAGGGTTCGGTACAGGGCCGCCGCGGTCTCCGCGTCGGAAGGGATGCGCGAGGGCGAAATTCCCAGCGCGGCAAGGAATTGCGCGAGGATTTCGGCCGGAGCCGCCGGGACGCCCGGTGCGTGGCCGCGCAGGTTCGCATAAAGCTGCCCGCCGGGAAAGCGCGCCCGGACGCGACGTGCCCAATGCACGGCCAGCGCTGTCTTGCCGACGCCCGCCGTTCCGGAGACCACGGCGATGCCGCCGGTCGCCAGACTGTCCAAAAGGGACAGTTCCGTCGTCCGTCCGGCGAACCCGCGCGGTTCGGCGGGCAGCTGCTTCGGAACCCGGTGCACCGCGCGGGGTTCGGCGGGAGCCGCGGCGGCGGGGTCGCGCAGCACGGCCGCGTGCGCCGCCTGCAGTTCGGGTCCGGGGTCGATCCCGAGTTCGTCGGCGAGCCGCGTCCGCACCTGTCCGTAGAGCCGGAACGCCTCGCCCCGCTGCCCGAGCGCGTGGTGGGCGCGGATCAGGAGGGCCTGCACGGCTTCGTCGAGAGGCTGTTCCGCGGCGGCTTCCGCGATGCCGGGCAGGACCTCCGCGGCGGCACCGGTGTCGATCATCGCCCCGGCGTAGCGGCAAAACGTTTCCCGGCGCTCGGCGATCAGCGAAACGACCTTCGGGTGGTCGGCGAGCGGCGGCAGGTCGGCCAGCGGCCTGCCGTGCCACAGCCGGAGCGCCTCGCCGAGCGAAGCCGCGACGCGGGCGGTGTTGGCGTCGCGGTGCGCGTCGTTCGCCTCGGCGATGAGTTCGCGGAACCGCCACAGGTCGACGTCGACCGCGTCGTGACGAACGGCATAGCCCCCGCCGACATGCGGCAGCACCCCGCTGCCCGCTCGCGGCGCACGGCCGGGTTCCAGCAATCGCCGCAGATGCTTGACGTGGGTCTGGACGACGTTCACCGCGCTCGGCGGCGACCGGTCGCCCCACAACGCGTCCACGAGATCCCGCAAGGCCACGGCGTCCCCGCCGGCGAGCGCGAGCAGCCCGAGAACCGCGCGCCGCCCGGGCGGGCCGAGATCGAGTTCGGTCCCGTCGCGCCAAGCCCGCAGGGAACCCAGCACTTGGATGCGTACCGCACTCGTTGCCACCGTCGCCCCCAGCTGTCGGCTGCGAGCCAAAACGCTCTCGGCTGCCCGCCAAAAGTAATGCGCCCGGCGGCCGGGGCACAAGAAAATGGCTCCGCCCGGGCTAAAGTGCCGCCGACAGCCGGATGCACGCCGAGCCCGTCCGCCGGAAACCCGTTCGTTTCCAGTCCTTTGTGGACTCACCGCGAATCGCCGACGTGTTCGCTTGATCTCCCGAATCCCGTTGCGGATGCTCCGTTTCCGGCCGGGATTCGCTGTCCAATCGCCGTCCAGTCGCCGTCCAGTGCCCCCTGATGAGGTAGTCGACGGCGGCCCGAGTCGCCGAATGCCCGATTCCCGAAATGTGCCCCACATCGGACATGAAAGAGGATGAAATGAAAAATCGTGCCTGGAAGGCATGCACCCGGGCGGTGGTGGCGATCGCTGTCGGCGTGCTGGCCCTGACCACGGGAGTGACGACGGCGTCCGCCTCCAGCTCGGCCCGCGCCTCCCTGATCGACGTGACGCACGGCCCGTTCGACCTCGTCCTCGCCGGCAACGGGGCTAGAGCCGCCGCCCCCGCCGACGACCCGATCACCGCGTTCCACGGCTTCAGCACCTTCCAGAAACTCGTGGTCCAGTCCCAGGGCTTCGACCTCGAAGGAGAAATCCACGGCAAACTCCGCAGCTACAACTTCAAAGCCCTCTACCAGGTCTACAACCTCCCGGCCTCGGACAGCTGGAAGGTGTGGGTCTTCAGCTTCAAGCACGACAGCAGCCGCAGCGTGCTGAAGGAAACCTTCCGCAACGAGCAGCTGATCGACGTCGACATCGACCTCAAGTTCCACGTCGCGGCCGCCAACCTGCGCGGCGTGTCCACCCTGCGGGTCGGCTTCGAGACGCTGCGGCTCGAATTCAACGGGACGACCAAGGACTTCACCGTCGTCAACGGCGCCTCCGGCGGCGCCAAGGACCAGAACAACAACGACGTCCCGGTCGACTTCCAGCCAGTCTGACCGGGAGCTGACAGCCGACCCGCGACACGTCGGCGACGGCGGCGACTGCCACCGAATTACTCGTCGTCTCCGCGACGCTGCTCGACCTGAAGGCGGCCCGGCTGCTGCCCTCGGGCGAGATGACCGACGCCGACGACCTCGAACTGCTCGACGCCCGCGACCTGCTGTTCGCCCGCCTGCTCCAGTACCGGGCGTTCAAGCAGGTGGCCGAACTGCTCGCCGAGCTGGAAGCGGCCGCGTTGCGCCGGTATCCGCGCTCGGTGGCGCTGGAGGAGCAGTTCGAGGGGCTGCTGCCCGAGGTGACCCTCGGCGTCGACATCAGCGCGTTCGCCGAGATCGCGGCGGCGGCGTTCCGGCCGCGCCCGGTCCCGCAGGTCGGCCTCGCGCATCTGCACATGCACACCATCTCGGTCGCCGAGCAGGCCGAGCTCGTCCTGGCCCGGCTCAAGGAACGGGGGCCCGGCGGCTGGACGACCTTCGCCGAACTGGTGGCCGATTGCACGGTCCCGGTGGAAATCGTCGCCCGGTTCCTGGCGTTGCTGGAGCTGTACCGGGGCAAGACCATCGCGTTCGACCAGCCCGATCCGCTCGGCCCGCTGGCCGTGAGCTGGCTCGGCGAGCTGGATCCCGACGCCGAAGCGGCGGCGTTGACGTTCGAGGAGGACTACGGATGATCGAGGTAGTGGTGGAGTTCACTTCCGAGCCGCTC